>JAUIEG010000390.1 GCA_030428745.1 Alphaproteobacteria bacterium | reverse complement strand
GCCGTCAGCCCAGCGCATACCGGCCTCCCAGTTTGTGGATTTCTCTTCACTGGAGTTTGAATTACCAGGCGAGGGCGGCGCGAAACCGCGATAGACGCCGCCAAGCACAGAGAGATTGGCCGTAACGTCATAAACAACGCCAAAGGCTGGCGTGACAGCGGTCAGGGAGTTTTCCCGGGTCGACAGGCTGGCGCCAGTTCGGTCAGGATCGGTCTTGCCGTAGTCGAGACGTTCCAGATCAATATCTTCGAGCCGCACGCCAATCGTTGCATGCAGGCGTCCCCAGTCAATATTGTCCTGCACGAACACGGCGAGCGCTTCCCCGGTTTCAATCCGGTTGGAATCGGAGCCGGGGGCGGCGACGCTGGTGCGGAGGAGCGAGCCATTGTCAGCGCGGAAGAATTCAAAATTCTGATAGCGGTCGACCTCGTCTTCATGCCAGCGCAAACTGGCTTCAAAAGTGTGATCAATCGGACCGGTCGCCGTCTTAAAAGTCAGGATGCCCTGAATGCCTTGCGCATAATAATCGCGGGCGTTGTGACGAATTTCCAATGCGTCATCCGGGCCTGCAAAACCGGGCGCGGCAAGAATGTTCTCAAACTCCGCCGCATAGGTCATCGGGTCAGAGAGAATAGATGATGTTGAAACGCCCAGCACACGTTCCAGCTTGAACCAGTCGCGTGCGAACTCTGTGCGATAGGCAATGACATCCAACGACAAGTCTGGCGTGAATTCGGCGTAATAGCTGAGCTGAAACAGCTCATGATCGCCATTGAACTGATCTTCCTGTGAACCATTGTAGCGGCGGCGCGAATTGGCTGAAAAGTCAGCGCGTGTCAGTCCGAGATAGGTCTCGTTAGACGTTTCGTCTGAGCGTTGATATTTGAACTCGAGGCTTTGCGGCACGCTGGCGCCGTCCTGCGTGAACAGGCCCGCTTTCACAACATAATCTGAAATATCAAAGCCTGTGTCGCCGCCGGCGTCGAGACGTTTGAAGCCATCGGTTTTGTGCTGATAGGTTTCAACCAGGAAACCGGCGTCAAACGCGCCGATGCTGTCGCGGCCCCCGGCCCAAGCGTGAAGACGCTTACCATCGTCCGAGCCGAAAAGCATCTGCGCCTCGGCGGCGTATTCATCCGGGATTGGCGTTGAATATAAATTTATTGCGCCGCCCGTTGTGCGCGGTCCGTATTTAACCACTCCCGTGCCCTTGGTGATTTCGACGGCGTGAAGTCGGCCGGCATAAGGGAAGTAATAGGCGGCGGGCGCAGCGTATGGCGCCGGTGCAATGGGAACGCCGTCCTCCATAACCGTGATGCGCGCCGAGCGGTCGGATCCCGATCCGCGCAGACCGATATTGGGCCGCAATCCGTATCCGTCTTCTTCCTGAATGTTGACCCCGGGGGAGCGGCGCAGGGTGCGCAGGATGTCTGTATAGGCCTGCTTGGCGATGTCGTCGGCGTCGAGATAGGTGATTGCCCCCGGCACTTCATCAAGTCCGCCAGCCGCGCCGAATACGGTGATCTCATCGATGGCCGCAATCTCAATCACAGGGGCCTCCTGTGCGATGGCGGCGGTGCTGCTGGCGACGATCCCAATGAGGGCGGCGGCGCTTTTCAGGCTGGTCTTCAGCATGGCGGTGAGAGCTTTCAAGAAAGGTGATATTGCGTATGATTATCATTGTCGCTAGCTTTCTTGCGAATGATTGTCAATTGCGCCAAAGCAACAGAGCGGCCTCACCGCATATGCACAAGCTAGGGCGGCTCATGGCCGAGGATCGGTACATGACAAACTGCACGGCTGGTCCTACATCGGGCTGGTGTGCATTGAAGTTGCGGAGGTCCTGATGGTCGAAAAACTCAGTCCGGAAGAACGGAGCGCTTTCCTCAAAGACCATCCGGGGTGGGGCGAGGTCGAGGGCCGGGATGCCGTCAAAAAGAGCTTCGTCTTTGATGATTTCAACGAGGCCTGGGGCTTTATGAGTCGGGTGGCGCTGGCCGCAGAGAAAGCCGATCACCATCCGGAATGGTTCAATGTCTATAATCGGGTCGAAATCACGCTTACGACCCACGATGCGGGCGGGCTGTCCGAGCGCGACGTGAGCCTCGCGGCCTTTATTGACGCAGCTTCCGGCGAGGATGATTGAGAAAGCGGCTCGAAACCGGCTCCGAACTGTTCAGGTCACAAAAACGCCTTCCTCGCGCCTTCTATACGCCCGCGGCTCGATCTAGTAAGATTTTGAATTCACAAGGGGATTGAATTAGAGATGGCGACAATCGCGCTTGTCGATGACGACGAAAACATCCTGACCTCCGTTTCCATCGCCCTTGAGGCGGAGGGCCACGAGGTCAAAACCTTTGAGGACGGCGCTGCGGCCCTCGAATTTATCAATACAACGCCCCCGGACATGGTGGTCTCGGACATCAAGATGCCGACCATGGACGGGATGGAGCTCTTGCGCCGCATCCGTCAGAACTCAAGCTTGCCGCTCATCTTCCTTACTTCGAAGGATGAGGAGATCGACGAGGTTCTGGGGCTCACCATGGGCGCCGATGACTATGTCAAAAAACCCTTCTCCCAGCGCCTGCTTCTGGAGCGGGTGAAGGCGGTTCTGCGCCGCGGCCAGGCCGGCGAAACGCCGACCGAGGAGGAAGAAAAGAAAATCATGCGCCGGGGGGAGCTGACGCTCGACCCTATGCGTCATGCCTGTACCTGGAGGGGCCAGCCGGTTGTGCTGACGGTGACGGAGTTTCTTATTCTGGAGTCGCTCGCGCAACGGCCCGGTTTTGTTAAGAGCCGCGATCAGTTGATGGACGCGGCTTACGATGATCAGGTCTATGTGGATGACCGCACTATCGACAGCCACATCAAGCGTGTGCGCAAGAAATTCCGTCAGGTCGACAAGGAGTTTGACTCCATCGAAACGCTTTACGGCGTCGGCTATAAATACAAGGACGTCTCATAAGGGATGGAAGAAGAGGGCGGAATCGCGCGGCGAAGGCGCGCGCCCATGGCGGTGTCGCGGCTGACGCTGACCATTGTCCTCGCCAATCTTATCGGTCTCGTCATTCTTCTGCTCGGCTCGTTCGCGCTGACTCAATATCGCGACGGCCTTATTCAGGCGAAACTCGAAGGCGTACGCGCCCAGGCGCAGATCATCGCCGATGTGCTCGCGCAGGTTGCGATTGATGAGACCACCTGTCAGCCGGTCGAGGCGTCCGATATCGCCAGTCAGGATTCGGAAGCGGTTTGCGCGCTCTCGTTAAGTCAGCGCGATGTGCGCGAAGTCTTTAACCGCGTATGGGACAGCTTTGAGGGCAGGGTGCGAATCTTTAATGCACCCCAGACTTTTGCGACGCCTCCAGTAAACGACGCAAAGCTTTTGCTGCTCGAAGACGTTGTCCTGCGCCAGGACGAAATTGTCGCTCAAAGCCTGCCGCCCATAGAAGAACAGTCAACCGTCATCAAGACCATTGAGGAGGAGGGGCTGTGGCGACGCGTTTCGCGCTTCTTTTCGCGAGGCTATCGAGCGGAGGCGGCGCGCACCTCTATCGAAGATGAGTTGAATGCGGCGCTAGCCTCTTCGCCTTTTGCGGCGGAGCGAGGCGCGGCTTCTGTG
>JAUIEG010000389.1 GCA_030428745.1 Alphaproteobacteria bacterium | reverse complement strand
GATCTCGACGCGTTCGCTGGCGCCGAGGGGCGTTGGAAAAGTTCCGGGATTTTCGACGCGCTTGAAACCGCGAAAGTATGTGTCGGCGCGATTGCCGCGTAAGGAAACCGATCCCGGTACGCCGAAGAAACTGCCGGTGAAAGTTCCGGGGGCGAAGGCGGCGAGATCGTCGACGGTTTCGATGGAGAAGCGGTCAATGAGCGCATCGGAGATGACATTCACGGTGCGCGGCGCTTCGGCGTAGGAAAGGTCCAGGCCCGTTACCGCGCGGCTGGCGTTGAGTTCAACCAGCTCCAGCGGGTCCGCCACCACAATGATTTCATCGCGGGTGGAGGGTTCCTGTCCCCATCCTGCGCTCGCGGCGAAACAAACTGCCGCGAAAAAAAGAGCAAAACTCAAACCAGCCTTACGCATCCACATTATCCCCTGGCGTAAACGCGCCATTTCATTGCCGGGGATGAGGAGGGAAGGCGAACAAGGTTCGCATTAACGCCAATATGCGCGCAGCAGGACGGATTCCGCCTGCATGCGTGCCTGAAAGGCGGACGCAATGATGCATCCTCCTTCCTGCGTCAATCTTCTCTCATCCGGACTGTGACCGTCGGCTCCGGGCTCTCACCGGAATCTGCTTTGGCTAGGGGCCGCAAAGGGCCGTTTCGCCTCGGCTCGCGGGCTCGTCGAAAGCGTAAATCTTTCGCATTACCGCCGGTGGGGACTTTCACCCCGCCCCGAAGATTTCTATGTCGCGGATCGCTCCGCAGGCGCCTATATAGGGCGAAAGCCGCCGACCGGCAATCGAATGAGACAGTTTTAAGGACCGCCTATGCTTTCCTCCCGCCGCCAGCCTGCCGAATGGGCCCCTCATGATGCTGTCTGGATTGGATGGCCCAGCGCCGCCGATCTGTGGGAGGATGATCTGGGGCCGGCCCGCGCTGAGGTGGAGGATTTCATCCGGGCGATCCTGTTTCCCGGCGGCGGTCTTTTTGGCGAGCCGGTGCGCCTGCTCGCGCGCGGGACCGACGCTATCGCCGCGGCTGAGATCATGCGCTCGCGCCTGCCGGAGCCGTCCATGCTGACGATCCATGAGGCGCCGATCGGCGATATCTGGCTGCGCGATACGGGACCTGTTTTTGTGAAGGATGAAGGCGGCGCGTTGGTCGCCAGCGCGTTTCGCTTCAATGGCTGGGGCGGGAAATACCAGCTTCCTGAAGATGACCGTATTGCGGAGATCATTGCCGGACACGCTGATGTGCGTTTGCGCCGGTTTGACGATTTCATCGGCGAGGGCGGCGCTCTTGAAACAGACGGCGAAGGAACCTTCATCACCACGCGTCAGTGCCTTCTCAATAAGAACCGCAATCCCGGCATGAGCGAGAAGGACGTGGAGGCTGTGTTGTCAGCCGCGCTCGGCGCTGAAAAAGTGATCTGGCTCGATGAAGGGTTAATCGGCGATCACACCGACGGTCATGTGGACAATCTTGCGCGGTTTGTCGCGCCCGGAAAAGTAGTCTGTATGCACCCGACAGGCGATGACGACCCGAATGCGGCGGTGCTTGCAGAGATTGAGAAAACGCTTTCTTCGTCGACTGATGCGTCAGGCCGAAAGCTTGAAGTCATCACCGTCCCGTCCCCGGGGCGGGCGGAATTCGATGGTGAGCCTGTCGCGGCCAGCCACATGAATTTTTATATCGCCAATCATTCGGTGATCATGCCGTCTTATGAAAAACTGACCGGAAGCGCTGCGGCTGGGCTTGAGGCGGCGGAGGTCCTGAAGGAAGTGATTGATCGGCCTTATTTTTGCGCCGTTGATTCTTCTCACATTCTCACCGGCGGCGGGTCCTTTCACTGTATTTCCCAGCAGCAGCCCTCTTTGTGACGGGGCGTTGCTGTCTGCCGACGAAGCGACCGGATTTTGCGGTGAACGGTGAGGAGCCCGGCCCTTCAGGCTTGCAAGCGCCGCCGCAGCCTATCAGGATATCGCCCAACTTAGGGGCCGCTTTTGCTGGGCGTGAAGGCGGGTTTGGGCATAGCTGAATAACGGATAAGGAAGGAGCCGCACCCATGCGGATGAAAACTCTTGTATCGACAATGACGGCCATGGGAGCGCTGTCAGTTGCGCTTTATGGCTGCGGGCGCGAGAGCGCGACAACCGATGCGGCGACGCAGACGGAAACGGAACAGGCGGCGATGACCGAAGACGTAAATGAAGATATTGGCGACCTTTTCGCCGGGCTGGAGCCTGCGACGGCGGACAGTGATGCGGCGAATATTCTTCTTTCGCCTTTTGACGGCCCCTATAATGGCGTTCCACATTTCGACCAGTGGGACATATCCGGCGTCAAGGCGGCGCTCGAGGCGGGTATGGAAAAGAACCTCGCCGAGGTCGACGCCATTGTGAACAATCCGGAAGAACCGACCTTTGCGAACACGATTATCGCGCTTGAAAAAACCGGCGATGAGATTGGCCGCGTCTTTTCCTATTGGGGCATCTGGTCGTCGAACATGTCATCGCCTGAGTTCCGGGAAATCCAGAGCGAGATGGCGCCAAAGCTTTCAGAGTTTTTCTCCAAAATCAGCCAGAACCAGGAGCTCTTCGCGCGGGTGAAGGCGGTTTATGAGGGCGATGAGTATAAAAGCCTCCGTCCTGACCAGCAGCGCCTTGTCTGGCTCACTTATGATGGTTTCGCTTCCAATGGCGCCACCCTCGAAGGTGAAGCGAAGGAACGCTATGCTGAGATCAACAAGCGTCTTGCAGAGCTGCACACTAAATTCGCCAACAATGTTCTTCACGATGAGGAAGAATACGCGATCTATTTCGATGAGGACGAAGCGGGCGGACTGCCGGCCGATTTCATGGCCGCGGCGAAGTCAGCTGCGGAAGCCAAGCCCGGGCCCGGCGCCTATGCGGTGACGAACACACGTTCATCCATGGATCCGTTCCTGACCTTTGCAGACAATCGCGAGCTTCGCCGCGATGTCTGGGAAATGTATTACAGCCGCGGCGACCATGGCGACGACTATGACAATAACGCCATCATTGCGGAAATCCTCCAGCTTCGTGACGAGCGGGTGAAGCTGCTTGGTTACGACAATTACGCTGCGTGGCGGTTGCAGAACCGCATGGCGAAAACGCCGGAAGCGGCCTTCGGTTTAATGGAGGCGGTGTGGCCGGCGGCGGTCGCGCGCGTTGAGGAAGAGGTCGCGGAAATGCAGGCGATCGTTGACGCCGAAGGCGGCGATTTTGAAATCGCGCCCTGGGACTATCGCTATTACATGGAGAAAGTCCGCAAGGCGAAATACGATCTCAATTCAGACGAAGTGAAGCAATATCTCCAGCTCGACAAGCTGCGCGAGGCGATGTTCATGGTCGCCGGCGAGCTTTTCAATTTCGAGTTTACGCCGATTGAAGACGGTGTTGTGCCGGTCTGGCAGGAAGACGTTCACGTCTGGGAAGTGACCGACAAGACGTCGGGCAAGCTCGTTGGCCTGTGGTATCTCGATCCGTTTGCTCGCCAGGGCAAACGTTCCGGCGCCTGGGCTTCCGGTTTCCGTGGGCATGAAACCCTTGATGGCGTCGAGAAAACGGTGTTGGCGACGAATAATTCGAACTTCGTCGAGCCGGCGCCGGG
>JAUIEG010000388.1 GCA_030428745.1 Alphaproteobacteria bacterium | reverse complement strand
CGTTGTGATGCGGACGGTGGAGATTGTAGAGCCACGGAAAGCTGTGTGACGCGCGGTGCCACCAATATTGCATCATGTCATCGAAGATCAAAAAGAGTGCAATTCCCGCGATGACCGGAATGTTTGTAAGCGCGCCTTGCGCGCCCGGCGCGATCAACGCCGCAACCGTCGCGCCGCCGAGCAGGGCGAGCGGCTGTGTGACGAGCATCAGTGTCAGTGTCGATGCGATTTCCACGATCACATCGGCGCGCGTTTGGTTCGGTTTGCGGAAGAAATTGGTGAAGATGATCTCGAGCAGGGCGAACATCGCCAAAATGCCGAGGATGACCAGCATTTCCGTTTTCATGAGCGTCTCTCCCTGCCGCGCGTTTTTGCGCTTTTGTCTTGATTAGCACTGGCGGCGAGGTCAGAATGCTAAGAATTTAGCATTCTTGTTTTATGGCGGATTTGCTTGATTTCGGCTCGACGCCGCTTCTTTCCCTCCTGCCGGCGGCGATTGCCGCCCGGCTCAGCGCCGCCGCGTCTGTCGTTGAGTATGATGATGGCGAGACCATCCATTCCCGGGGCGACGTGAAGCCGGGGCTATCCATTATCCGGTCCGGGGCGGTGCGTTTCGCCAATCCGGGGGCGGATGGCTCTTATGTGACGACCTCGGTTCTTGGGGAAGGCCATTGTTTCGGCGAAGCGACCTTGTTCGCCCGGTTGCCGCGCGCCTATGACGCCATCGCTGTGGGGGAGACGGTGATCGAACAGATCGCCAAGCCGCGTTTCGACCGCATATTTAATGAAGAGTCGGACCTTGCACGCGCGCTCGTCATTGCGGTGACGCGCCGGCTTTATTCCGTGCTGGATTTTCTCGAAGATATTCGCCGTCTGCCGCTCGACATACGGACAGCGAAACTCATCGCGGGTATGGAGCAATCGGCGAGACAGGAGGGCGCGGTTGAATGCAGTCAGTCCGATCTTGCCTTCACGCTAGGTGTGTCCCGCGTGTCGATTGGCAAAGCGCTCGCCCGTCTACAGGACGAGGGGCTAATTACCCTTGGTTATGGGCGTATCGCCGTGCAGGATCGTAAAAGCCTCCATGACTGGGTCGCCGCGCGCCTGCCAGTCGAGCCGCTCATGCGCGGCGAATAGCCCTACCTTTAGAAAGTTTTTTGTAAACCCGGCGCACGATAGGGTCCCGAAGACTTCGCTACCAGAATTGTAATCGCAGTATGACACGCAATCGCCATATCATGACAGGACGGCGCGCTTTGGCGCATGGTTCTGCATGGATGCGGTTTTTGCTGGTTGCGGCTCTTTTTGCGGCTGTGCTGCGGGCGGTAACGCCCATTGGCTACATGATCGGACATGACGAGGCGACGGGCCGGATCGCCATCACCATCTGCACCGGAACGGGTGAAAAGCCCGCATTTTTCAATCCAGTAACCGGCGAAGTGACGGAGCATGACGGCGCGCCGTCGCCATCCGTCAACGAAGCGGGTCAGTGTCCCTTCGCGTCATTTAGCCTGCTCTTTGCACCCGAAAACGCGCCCGACGATCTGGGGCTGCCGGTCGCGTTCGCGCAATCGCCGCTTTGGCGCGCCCGGTCGGTATTCCATGACAGCCAGAGCGCTGTCTCGCCGCCGCCCTCTCGCGGACCGCCGCTCCACGCCTGATCCGACTTTTTTCTTTTGATCAGACAAGCGCGCTGTCGCCAATGCGCGCGCGCGATGGAGCATACAATGAAAACCTATCTGCTTTTATCCGCGAGCCTCGCGGGCGTCCTCGGCTGTGGAGCGGCTTATGGACAATCTACTTCGTCCGCCCTTGAAGACGTGATTGTTGTGACGGGATCGCAACGCAACGTCATGACGGTTGATGCAACCGCGCCGGACTTCACGCCGGACGCTGGCCCCGATGCGGCGGGCATTGTCGCGCGCCTGCCGGGCGCGGCCCTGATCGACAATGGGGCGTTATCCGGCCAGGTGCAGTATCGCGGCCTGTTCGGTGAGCGTTTGAATATCCGCGTTGATGGGCAGTCCTTTGCATCGGGTGGTCCCAACATGATGGACCCGCCATTGCATTATGCGCCTGCGCCGCTGGTCGGCGTCATTGTCGTCGACCGCGGCGTCAGCCCGGTGCGCAACGGCCCCGGTCTTGCGGGCGGTGTTGACGCGCGGTTAAAGCGTATCGGTTTTGCGGACAATTCGGACTTTGAACTCGGTTATGACGTTACGGCGCTCGCGCGCAGTGTCGATGAAAGTTACGCCGTCGGCGGCGTCGCCGGGGCGTCGAATGACGCTTTCCGATTCAATATTCTCGGCTCTTATGAAGACGGCGATGATGTGGAGTTTCCGGGCGGGACCATTGCGTCATCATCGCACAAGCGCGCTGTCTATGGCGCCTCCGCCGGCGCCAAATTCGGCGATCAGGAATTCGGCGTCGATCTCCGCCGTCAGAAGACGGGTCCTACGGGCAACCCGCCTTTCCCTATGGATATCCGCTTTTTCGAGACGGATTTCGCCCGCGCCACATGGAACGGCGCCTTTGGCGGGGTCAAATTCGAAAGTGCGTTCTCCATCGCCGATGTTGATCACGCCATGAACAATTTCGATCTGCGCCCGGCGCCGCCGGACCCTTCGCGCTTCCGTGAAACATTCGCTGAGGCGCGCACGCTCTCCGGTAAGTTCGCCGTCATCGTTCCGGCGGCGGGCGGCGATCTGCGCCTCGGCGTCGATATCGAGGATGCGGACAAGGACGTCACTATCACCAATCCCAACAACCCGAATTTCTTTATCAACTCGCTTGCCGATATCGAGATGCAAAGAAAAGGCGCCTTCGTGGAATGGACCGGCGCATCGGGATGGCTCAATGCAGAGCTTGGCGTGCGCGCTGATTTCCATAACGCCAGCGCCGGTGAGGCGTCAGTAGGTCCCGCGCTGCCTATGGGGCCGGTCAATCTCGCCAACGCATTCAACGCTGCTGACCGCGAATGGGATAAGACGACGGTGGATGGCGTTGTTCGCTTATGGACAGAAGAAGCGAATGGGGTCTCCTGGCGTTTGACGCTGGCGCATAAAACCCGTGCGCCGGGTTATGTGGAGCGGTTTTCCTGGCTGCCGACCCAGGCGAGCGGCGGCCTGGCCGACGGCAATGTCTATGTGGGCGACTTACTGCTCAACAATGAGACCGCATGGATCGCCGAAGCCGGGGCCGATCTGCGCGGCGACAGCTTTTATTTGCGACCGACGGTCTTCTATCGCCGCATCGACGATTATGTTCAGGGCGTTCCCTTTGACGCCACTGTCGGCGTCATCGACACCCCTCAGGAAATGATCGCAGCTATGAACGGCGATGCAACGCCGCTGCGTTTCGCCAATGTGGATGCGGAGCTTTATGGCGTCGATGTGGATGGCGGTGTCGCTTTGACCGACCATCTGCGTCTTGACGGCGTGGTCTCCTATGTGCGCGGCAAGCGTCGCGACATCGATGACAATCTCTATCGCATCTCGCCGCCGCGTGCATCGCTGGCGGCGACTTATGAGCGGGCGAACTGGTCTGTCAGCGCCGAAACCGTGCTGGTCGCCGATCAAAACAAGGTGTCGGTCACCAACAGCGAACAGACGACGGATGGATATGCACTGGT
>JAUIEG010000387.1 GCA_030428745.1 Alphaproteobacteria bacterium | reverse complement strand
GCGCAACACATATCGGTGATCAGGCGCGTATTCTCGCCGGAAAACCACCCGTGCCGGTGGGGCGGGCTCTTGGCTGTCTCAGTGAAGACACGTATTTGAAAAGCGCCATGACGGCGCAACGATAAGGTGGGACATGTCCACAGCAGCAGTGATTGGTTCAGGGTTTGGCGGGCTTGCGCTCGCCATTCGGTTACAGTCGGCGGGAATTCAAACCCGGCTGTTTGAAAAACGCGACCGGCTCGGCGGGCGCGCCTATGTGTACCAACAGGACGGTTTCACCTTTGACGCAGGGCCGACCGTGGTCACGGACCCGTCTGCGCTTGAGGAATTATTTGACCTCAGCGGCGCAAAACTTTCCGACTATGTTGAGCTTTTGAATGTTGACCCCTTTTACCGGCTTTTATGGGAAGACGGATATTCCTTCGATTATTGCAGCGACGAGGCGCGGCTGCTGGAGCAGATCCGCGCCAAGAACCCGCCTGACGCCGAAGGCTATGAGCGGTTCCACGAATATTCTCTTGAGCTTTTCCGGGAAGGTTATCTGAAGCTTGGCGCCGTGCCGTTTTTGAATTTCTGGTCGATGATCCGTGTCGCGCCCCAGCTTATCGGACTTCAGAGCTATCGCAGCGTCTATGACCGGCTCGGCGATTTCGTGAAAGATCCGCAACTGCGCCAGGCGTTTTCCTTTCATACACTGCTGGTGGGCGGCGATCCGTTCAAGACGTCGGCGATCTATGCGCTGATCCACGCGCTTGAGCGCAAATGGGGCGTATGGTTCCCGCGCGGCGGCACCGGCGCGCTGATCTCCGGCATGGGAAGGCTGTTCAGCGATCTCGGCGGTGAAATTCACATGAATGCGCCGGTCAAGGAAGTGACGGTCGAAGGCGATCAGGCGCGCGAAGTGATCCTTGAAAGCGGCGACCGGTTTTCCGTCGACGCCGTCGCATCCAACGCCGACATTGTTCACACCTACGAAAAGCTTCTTGGCAAAACGCCATCCGCGGCGCGCAAGGGCCGACAGCTGAAGGGTAAGCGGTTTTCAAACTCGCTATTCGTTGCTTATTTTGGCTTGAAGAAAAAACACCCGAACATCGCCCATCACACGATCATTTTCGGGCCGCGCTATCGCGAGCTGATTTCCGAGATTTTCTCGGGGCCCGATCTGCCGGACGATTTCTCTCTTTATCTTCATCGCCCGACGGCGACAGACCCGGCGCTGGCGCCGCCGGGATGCGACGGATTTTATGTGCTCTCGCCAGTGCCAAATCTCGGCAAGGCGAAAATCGACTGGTCGGTGGAAGGACCGAAATATCGCGACCGCATCTTCAAATATCTCGAAGAGCGCTACATCCCCGGCCTGACGGAAGACCTTTTGACGTCGCGCATTTTCACCCCGGCGGATTTTGAAACGGAACTGAATGCGCATCTCGGCTCGGCCTTTTCCATTGAGCCGATCCTGACCCAGTCCGCGTTTTTCCGCGTTCACAATCGCGATGACCAGATTCCCAATCTTTATTTTGTCGGGGCGGGCACCCATCCCGGCGCCGGCATTCCGGGCGTTGTCGGGTCGGCGAAAGCGACCGCCGGCCTGATGCTGGAAGATCTTGGCGCCGCCGCGCCGTCAAAAGCGGCGGAATAGTGAGCGTTTCGACAGCACAAAGCACGGGCTCTCGCGAGGCGCTGTCCGCCTATGGCAAAAAGACCATCAAACAAGGGTCGAAAAGCTTTGCGCTCGCGTCGTTGCTGTTCGGCCGGGAAATGCAGGCCGATGCGCAGATGCTCTATGCCTGGTGCCGTTATTGCGACGACGTGATTGACGGACAGTCCATGGGCGAGGACGCCCCGGACGCAGACATGACGGCCGCGGAACGCCAACGCCGTCTGGACCGGCTTCGTGAGAAAACGCGCCGCAGTCTTAATGGCGAACGCGTCGGCGAACCGGCTTTCGACGCCTTTGCGGAAGTGGCGGCGCGCCATCAATTGCCGGAACGCTATCCGTTCGACCTTCTGGCGGGATTCGCGCTCGACGCTGAAGAGGCGAGATTTGAAACGCTCGACGATACGTTGCGCTATTGTTACGGCGTCGCCGGCGTCGTTGGGATCATGATGGCGATTCTCATGGGCGTTGACCGTGATGACGAGGAAACGCTCGATCGCGCTTGCGATCTCGGCCTTGCCTTTCAGATCACCAATATCTGCCGTGATATTTATGACGATGCGCGCGCCGGGCGGATCTATGTTCCCGCTGTGATGCTCGCCGCGGAAGGCGTCGCGGATGAGCCGTCCGCTATTCTCGACGACCAGAACAAAGAAAGTGTCTGGCGCGTCGCCGTTTCGCTGCTGGACATTGCCGATGACTACTACTTTTCCGCAAGCGCCGGTGTGCGGCGCTTGCCGCCGCGTGCGGCGGCGGCGGTGGCGGCGGCCCGCAATATCTATCGCGATATTGGCCGGCGCATTCGCGAAGGCGGGCCAGAGGTTTGGCGCGCGCGCGTGGCTGTGCCGGGGCCGCGCAAAACGATGCTCGCGCTTTCCGGGCTTGTCACCGGGGCGCCCGCTGCGATTTTTCTGAAGTCCTTGAAAACGCCGCCAAGAGGCGGGCTTTGGCGCCGCCAGTCTATGTGACCGGGGGCTGTTCGAGCGGGGGCAGATTGCGCTTGATCGATGCGCCGCGCAGCCTGGCCCCTTCGGTTTTTTTCATCATCTGTTTTAAATGTTGCGGGCTCGGTGCGAAGATAAAGCCGAAAGAGACGCAGCCTTCCTTCGATTCAACAGCATGATGGAGGCGATGCGCCTGAACGACGCGCGCTAGATATCCCTTCTTCGGCCTCAGCCCGAAATCCATGCGCCGATGCACCAGAATGTCGTGAAAGAAAAAATAGATGAGACCATAGCCGAGGATGCCGATCCCTGCGGCGAGCGCCGGCGGCCAGCCATTCACACCGATATAAATCAGCGCAATGGACGGAACCGAAAAGATCACCGCGAACCAGTCGTTCTTTTCAAAGGCGCCCATGCGCGGCTCGTGATGGGACTTATGCAGCGACCACAAAAAGCCGTGCATCACATAACGATGCGTCAGCCAGGCGACGCCTTCCATCAACAGGATGAAGGCGATGACAATGGCGATGAAAATAAGCGGCGACATGGGAATGACTATAACAGGCCGGAGCAGCTTTCGCGACGCGGCGAAACGCGCTGAGCGCTTTTAAGTTGAAAGGGGACGGCGCTGCTTGACGTTGTCGGCGTCTTCCTCAATGGCGAGCACGCCGAATTTCTTGCCGATCTTGCGGGCGAGCGCGGCGAGGAGGGCTGGCCGACCGGTTTCTGCGCCTTCCTCCGACGCTTCGATGGCGCGGCCGAGCCAGCGCCCGGCCGAGCGGCGTGCGCCCTCTCGGCCCAGAAGGCTGACGACCGTCGATTTACCCTGATCTTGTGACACGTCCTTGCCGGTGCTTTCCATTGTGCCTTCGACATCGATCACATCGTCAAAGGCCTGATAGGCAAGACCGAGCGCCACGCCATATTCATGCATCTTTTCAACGCGGGCCTTGTCAGCGCCAGCGAGTTCGGCGCCGATGGCCGCAGCGGCCGCGAAAAGCGCGCCGGTTTTTTCAAGATGGCGTTGCTCAATTTCCTT
>JAUIEG010000386.1 GCA_030428745.1 Alphaproteobacteria bacterium | reverse complement strand
CAGGACGCCCGCCACCAGGACGACCCAGACCAGCGACAGCGGCAGGAAAATCTTCCAGCCGATACGCATGAGCTGATCATAGCGATAGCGCGGCACAATTGCTTTCACCATGGCGAACATGAAGAAGAAAAAGACGATCTTGAGAATGAACCAGAGAACCGGCATGGGTCCCCAGGCGAGGAACGGCGCCCAGTCCGTCGGGATCGGCGAATGCCAGCCACCGAAGAACAGCACCGTCAACATAGCGCACATCAGGACGATGTTGGCGAGTTCGCCGATCATGAACATCAGGAACAGAGTAGAGGAATACTCCACCTGATACCCGGCGACGAGTTCTGATTCCGCTTCCGGCAGGTCGAAAGGCGGACGGTTGGTTTCAGCGAGCGCCGAGATGAAGAACACCACGAACATCGGGAAAAGCGGGATGAAATTCCAGTTCCAGAAGCCGCCGCCGGCGCGCGCCTGTGACTCGACGATCTCAGAGAGGTTGAGCGACCCCACCAGCAGGAGAACGGTGATGATGACGAAGCCGATGGAAACCTCATAGGAAACCATCTGCGCCGCCGACCTGATGGCGCCCAGAAAGGAATATTTCGAATTCGAAGCCCAGCCGCCCATGATGACGCCGTAAACGCCAAGGGACGAAATCGCGAAGAGGTAGAGAATCCCCACATTGATGTCGGCGCCTACCAGACCGGGGCCAACCGGGATCACCGCCCAGCCCACGAGGGCCAGTACGAAAGTGATGATCGGCGCGAGGATGAAGACGACCTTGTTTACACCGGCCGGGATCAGGATTTCTTTGAAAACAAATTTGAAGAGATCGGCAAAAGACTGAAGCAGGCCGAAGGGTCCAACCACATTCGGGCCCTTGCGGAGCTGGACAGCCGCCCAGACCTTCCGGTCGAAATACATAAGGAACGCCTGCGCCACCAGCAGGGTCACAAGAATCGCGAGCGCCCCCGCGGCCGTCGATGCGAGCCACCAGCCCCAGCCCTGATCGGCTGGACGGGTGACCAGATTTGTCCAGATCTCTTCCATGGGCCCGCGTCATAACGGGGATCGCGCCTCTAGAGCAAGCGCCGCGTGCGATTGCACGGGGCGCTGGCTCCAGATTTTTTCGATTGAAGCCGTTTCCAGGGCCAGCCAAAGCCCCCTTAGGCGGAAAACGGGCCAATCCGTCGCAGACAGGCTACGTCCTCCCCCGGATTGGGCGATCTTTATTTCACCGAAATGCTGGCGATGAAGCTGCTCGACTTTTCCACATTCGATGGCGAACCATAGATATCCACGGAGCCGATGCCGCTGACCGATGCGTCGACAGCTTCACTGGCATAGACGCTGGCCGAACCGACGCCGGAGACCTCAATATCCACCTCCCGGCACTCGAGACCTTTGGCGTCAAGATCACCGACACCGGATACATCCGCATCCAGCCGACCGCAGGAGCCGTCGATATTCAGATCGCCGACCCCAGCAAGATCAATTTCAAAATTGTCAGCATCAACGCCTTCGATCCGGCCATCAGCAACCCCGGCGATGTCGACGCTCGTCAGCGCAGGCAGGCTGATCTCCGCCGTCAGGCCGAAATCGCGCCAGCGATGCTTGCCCCGCTGGCTTTCCTTGCGGTCAAGCTTGAGAACGCCGTTTTCAACACCAGCCTCCAGCCGCTCCATTTCCGACGGAGCGCCGGAAATGACGACGGAAAAGTCGCCGCCGACGGTCACGTCGAGCTCGAATACGCCGCCCACATCGATTTCATCAAAACCGGTAAGATCAAACGTCTCGGTGACGTCCTTGCTTTTATCACGGTCACTCACATCCCTGAGTGAGCCAAACGCATAATTCGCCGCTGTCGCGGCAATGCCGATCGCCAGAACCAGGCCAATAATAACGCCAAAGAAAATTCTCATGGGTCGCCTCCCGTTTTTCCCCGTCCCCCCTAGTATTGCCGGGAAATATAGCACCACCAGGTGACAGAACCAATGCAGTCAGCCGCGCCGCTCCTTCGCCCTGTCGTTTTCAGCAAGCAAAAAAAACGCCGCGCATTGCGCGGCGTAAAAGATCGTGTGCTGATTTCGTCAGTGAACGCTGATGTCCGCAAACATGCTCTTGTTCTTGCGCACTTTCTCAGGCGATCCGTAGACGTCGATATCGCCCATGCCGGAGACTTTCGCGTCCACTTCATCGCTGGCGAAGACAACAGCGCTGCCGACGCCTGAAACCTTGACATCTGCGGCGCTGCATTCAAGATTGCGGGCGTCGAGATCGCCGACCCCGGAAAGGTTTGCATCAAGAGCGCCGCACTCACCGTCGATAACGAGATCGCCTACGCCTGAGATTTTAACAGTAAAATTATCCGCATCAACGTCCGAAATATGGCCGTCAACGACGCCGGAAATCTTGACCACCGTCAGGGTCGGCATGGTGATGACCGCCTCAACGCCATCACGGTGATTGTGCTTTTTTTCGCCTTTTATGCGTTTGCGCTGATCGAGCACAAGCGCTCCATTTTTCACAGAGGCGTCTACCCTGTCCATTTCATAGGCCGGGCCCGAAAGCTCAACCGAGAAATCCGATCCGACGCGCACATCAAGTTCATAGACGCCCGCGATAGTGATTGCGTCAAACCCTGAGAGCTCAAGCTTTTGCGTCACCGTTTCTTCGTCATGTGCGAACGCCGCGCCCGCAGCGAACAGCGCCATCACGCAAGCTGAAAGAATAAATTTATTTTTCATCGATCGCCTCCATCTCTTGCGACGAATGTAGCGTCTTAAGTCTGTATCGTGAAGTTCGCCTTGTCGCAAAGAAAGCGCAATCCGCCGAAGATTATCAGTGAATCCGGAACACAATCGGCGCTAGCGCCTCAGCTTCCGCTTTTTCCGCCGCGCGCCAATGAGGCTGCATGCGCCGTGCAAAGACAAAAGCGACCACCAGGGCCGGGGTAAAAATGGCGGTAAAGGCTTTGAGGTCAATGGTCCCGGCGCCCGGAACGCCAATCGCAAGCAGAACAAATACGGCGATCGCGACGCCGGTCGCCGCGCCCAAATATGGCCAGACATTTCGGCGCTTGCGCTTTTCAAGAGCCGCAAAAAGCGATGCGCCGAATATGACGCTGGCGCCGAAGCCAATAAGAAAAATCAGGATGCTGACAAGCAGCGATTCCAAAAACAGCGTTGTCAGATTCAAGAAAGAAAAACCACCCATGAGAGTTCGCGCCAAGGACAGGACGAATGTCAGGGCGCCGCCCACGCCAGCACCGGCGAGGACCGACACGACCATTTCTTCGAACGCGACATTGATGCGGATCTGATCGATCGTCGCCTGTTCGTCGGACTGATCGCCTATCCGGCGCAAGAGGGTGTTACTCCGCCGCCTGGCGGTTTGCGCCACTCATCACGGCGGAACACTCCGCCATGGTTTTCGAAGCCCGCGCAATGGGATTGGTGAGGTAGTAATCCGCAACCGCCGAAACGAACGGCGCAGAACCGAGTGGCCCAGCCTCGCCCGCTGCGTTCGCATCGAACCGCTCTTCGCTATTGCCGATTTGATCAATACGGCCAAGCGAAGGCGCATCGGCGATCATCGCCTGACGCAATGCAAAAAGATCGTCATAAGGAAGCGTCTTGCTAACACGATCC
>JAUIEG010000385.1 GCA_030428745.1 Alphaproteobacteria bacterium | reverse complement strand
CACGCGATCACCGGGGCGCATCTGTCCCGTGAGGTGGAGGTCGGCCGCGATGAGTTGCGCGACGCGCGGATAGCCTCCGACAGTCTGCGCATCGCATAACAGAAGGAACGGCGCGCCGTCCTGCGGGCATTGCACGGTTCCGGGAAATACGGGGCTCGACGCCATGGGCGCCGCGTCCGCCAGCGACAACGTTTTACCTTCAAGTTGCGCGCCCATGCGGTCGGCGCGTCGGCCGACCGTCCAGCCGACGGAAAAAAAATCGGAGAGGCGCCCTTCGCCGAGTTGCAATGCCTCCGGTCCCGGCAAGGCGCGGAGAAAGAAATCATGCGCAATATTTGGTCGCAACGCCTTTGGAATGTCTTGCGGCGTCGTGACCGAAAGCTCAGCGGAAAAGATCTCGTCGCCGGAGATCAGCGCCCGGCCTTCATGGCCGCCCAGCGCCGCAGGAAGATAGGTGGAGCTGCTCCCGAGAAAGTTTTCACCCTTCAAGCCGCCTGAAAAAGCGACATAGGCCCGTGCGCCGGTTCGCGCTGCGCTAAGGACAAGTTCATCCCGAAGGCTCGCATGATGCAGCGTGTAAAGGTCAAGCGGTTCACCGTTCAACGTCGCTTTCATATCGGCGCCGCCCAATGCAAAAGACGTCCCGGTTCGAAAGCGCAGGGAAGGGCCTTTCAGGGTGCACTCGAGGCCCGCCGCATTCGGTGCGTTTCCGGCGGCAATGTTTGTAAGCGCCAGAGAAACAGGATCGGCCGCGCCGGACAAGGGAACGCCGAGATGGCGCAGACCCGGCCGGCCCAGATCCTGAAGCGTTGTCATCAGCCCCGGCGATGCAATTTCGGCGATGGCCGTCATGTCGCGCCCGCCTCCATCGCCTTGAATGTGTCTTCGTCTATGGGGGCAAATCGAACTGCTGCGCCGGGTGAGAACACAAAAGGTCCTGCGTCATGGGCGTCGAATAGCTTTTTCGGTGTGCGGCCGATCAGGGGCCAGCCGCCGGGAGAGGCGAGGGCGTAAACGCCGGTCATGGCGCCAGCAACGCCGACAGAGCCGGAGGGCACACGCGCGCGCGGCGTCGGGAGGCGACCCGTTTGCAGCGCTGACGGCAAAGGCCCGAGATAAGCGAAACCCGGTGCAAAACCGACCGTCAGCACGCGATAGACCTGCGATGAATGAAGCGCGATGAATTGATCCGGGGCGAGCGAAAGCTTTTGACACAGCATTTCGAAATCGGGTCCGTATTCGCCGCCATAGCAAACCGGGATGTCAATCGCTGGCGCTGACGCCGGGGCCTTCGATGTTGATTGCCTAAGAGCATCTTCCAGTTTCTTTTTTGCATCCTCGGGTGTCATCTTTTCGGGGCGGAAGCGCAGGACCAGGCTTTCAACGCCTGCGACGGCGTCTGTTACGCCGGACGCGCTACGCAATGCATCCGCTGCGGCGTTCGCGGCGAGGGCGCGCGCAACCATGTCACCGCCGGAAAGCGTCGCGAGCCATCCATTTTCACCGAAAGACGTCAGCGAAAAAGAAAAGGCGCTCATGCAAATGACCTGATCGCGATGCCCGCCTCTTCCAGCGCCTTCCGAACGGCTTGCGCGGTTTCGACGGCGCCCGGAGAATCGCTGTGAATGCAGAGCGTATCCGCATTGACGATAAGCGCGCCGTCTCGTGCGTTGATCTTCTCACCTTTTGCAATGGCGAGCGCCTGCGCTGCGCGCCCATCGATATCGGCAAGGACTGCGCCCGGTTCGCTGCGCGGCGAAAGCGTGCCGGAGGCGAGATAAAGCCGGTCCACAAAGCCCTCTGCGGCGAAGGAAAGGCCTGCCTCTGTCGCCGCCGCTTCAAGAGCCGACCCTGATGGACCCACAAGCACCGCGCCTGCACTGACGGAAGCGACGACCCGCGCAAGCGCGATATCTTTTGCGGCGTCATTGTAGAGGGCGCCGTGAGGCTTCACATGAGAAAGCTGCAATGATTCGAGGCCGAGAACGCCTTTCAGCGCTTCAACCTGCAAGGTCAATGACAACCGCAACTCTTCCGAAGACAGCGTGACCGCCCGCCGTCCAAAACCTTCGCGGTCAGGATAGGAAGGGTGGGCGCCAGTTCTGACATTGTGTTGATTGGCGAGGCGCGCCGTTGCGCACATGGTTTCCGCCGTTCCTGCATGACCGCCGCAGGCGATGGAGCAGGAAGTGATGAGCGGCATCAGCGACGCTTCAATATCGCGCTGCGCCTCATCAGCGTATTCGCCCATATCTGCATTGAGATCGATGGCGCGCATCACATCACCCCGAAGGCGCGCAGGACGCCGCGCAGGCCGAGCCCGGCGGCGATGAGCGTCACGACAACGCCGCCGATATTGGCGAGCGCGCCATTGGCGTGTTCGCCCAGCAGTCGGCGGTTGTTGGCTGCATAAAGAAGGAAAACGGCGATCACTGGCAAAAGAACGCCATTGGCGATTTGCGCAAAGAGAATGACTTCCACGGGCCGCGCGCCTGTCATAGCGACGAGAGCGCCGATCACCAGAACCGCGCCGGCGACCAGGCGGAATTTCAGCGCCGAAGGATCGCTTTCAAACCCAAAGAGCTCAGCGGCGGCGAAACCCGTGGCGAGCGGCGCTGTAATGGCGGAGGACAGCCCCGCTGCGAACAGCCCGAGCGCGAGCAGATAAGTCGCGCCTGCGCCGAAAGCAGGTTCGAGCTGGCGGGCCATGTCGCTGGCGTTGGTGATTTGAAGGCCCGAGCCGAAAAGGCTCGCCGCCGCTGTCGACAGGACGAGGATCGAAACAATGCCGCCCATGCCGATGGAAAGCCGAGCGTCGAATCGCGCTTCATCAAGACCGTCAGCGCCTTGCCAGCGTTTGCGCGCGGCCGCTGCATGGAGAAAGAGATTGTAAGGAACGATAGTCGTGCCAATCAGGGCGAGCACAAGAGGGAGGGCGCCAAGCGGTATCGTTGGGAGCACGGCGCCTCTGGCGAGCGCGCCCCAGTCGGGGCCGATGATGATCAGCGCCGCTGCAAAAGCGACGGTCATTAACAGAACGGCGCCGATCAAGACTTTCTCGATGACGCGATAGCCGCCGAATAGCAGGATTGCGCCGGCGGCGGCGGCGAGGAGACCGGCCAGAATCGCCCTTGAGGCAAGCTCAGGGGCCGCCGCCTGGACGCCGAGGACGGCGCCGGCGATGTTGCCGCCTTCATAGGCCGCGTTGCCGATAAAGAGCGCGGCTATGATCAGCGCCGCGGCGGTCCATTTCAAAAACGGCGCCTCCGCGAAGCGCCGCATGATGGCCTCGCCAAGGCCGAGCCGGGAGACGACGCCCAGCCGCGCCGCGGTTTCCTGAAGAATAATGGCGGCGATCGTTGCGAAGACCAGCGCCCAGACGAGGGCATAGCCATAGCCTGCGCCGGCGAGGGTCGCCGTCGTTACCGTTCCTGGGCCGATAAACGCGGCCGCCGTTAGCGCCCCCGGGCCGATCGCGCGAAATCGTCTTAACATGCGCAAGCAGCTTATCGTGTGCGGCGGTGATTGCGATAGCGCAAAGGCAACAGTTAATGGCGACTGCCCGGATGAGGTGACTTTTATTCGCCTTAAACGCGAAAACCGCCCCGAACCCTGCCCGGAGCGGCTTACGCTACATGGCG
>JAUIEG010000384.1 GCA_030428745.1 Alphaproteobacteria bacterium | reverse complement strand
CGTTCGAGCATCAGGGCGCGCGCGAACGGGCCGCAAAGGCGCTGGCGGCGTATGGGTTTTGAGGAGAGCTTTCCATCCGGCGCCGATTTCGCTTAGGATCGCGCGCCTTGAACGGGGGGCGAACATGAACAGGATTTTGAAATACGGCGCGTTCGCGCTCGGTGGTCTCTTGGGCATTGCGGTTCTGGGGTTCGCTTTCATCTGGACCGCCGGCGGCGCAAAGCTCGGCGAAAAGTTCGATGCGCCCAACGATGAAATTGCGCACAGCAGCAATCCGGCGGTTATTGAAAAAGGTGAACGGCTCGCCGCCATTACTGGCTGCGGCGGCTGTCACCGCGAACGCATGCAGGGCGGCGTCCTCGCCGAACTTCCCGACGGATCGCGGCTTGTCGCGCCGAACATTCCGCGCATCGCTGGCGATTATTCGGACGCTGATCTGGCGAAAGTGATCCGCTATGGCGTCAAGAAAAACGGCAAGCCGATCCTCGCCATGCCGTCCGAAGCGTTCTTTTCGCTGACCGACGAAGATCTGACCGCCGTGCTTTCCTATATTCGCGCGACGCCGGACGAGGGCGGCGAAACGCCGAAAAGTTTTTACGGGCTAATTGTGCGGATGCTTCTGGTGAAAGGCGATTTTCATACGGCGCCGGCGCTGATTGAAGATATGACCCGCCGCCCGGAATATGATTTTTCAAACATGCTGAGCCATGGCGAATATATCGCGACCGTCGCCTGCATGGAATGTCACGGGCCCGATTTCAAAGGCACGAGTTTCGGGCCCGATTTCGCTGCGCCGGATTTGATTGTGGCGTCAGCCTATACGCCGGAAGAATTCGAAACCCTGATGCGCACCGGCGTCGCCTCCGGTGGACGCGAGCTTGGCTTGATGAAAGAAGTCGCAGAATACCGTTTCTCTCAGTTCACGGATGAAGAGATCGCGGCGGTGTATGCTTTTCTCCGCGACCGGGCGATGAAGCCACAATAAGTTGCGTCACCTAAACAAATCCATCTGGCCTGACACTTCAACCGGCACGCGGAAAAGAGAAAGATCGATCGGCGCATTTTCCCGGTCGAAGCCGAGGCGGGCGCGGGCGGCGCGGTTGCGCTGGGTGATGAGCCGGGCGTAAGGCGTCGTGATCTCGCGCCCGCGCGACCAGTTGGGATCGTAATCCTTTCCGCCGTTCATGCTGCGGATATGGCCCATGATGCGTTTGGCGCGGTTCGGGGCGTAAGCCTCCAGCCATTCCTGAAACAGGGGCGAGACTTCCAGCGGCAGGCGCAGGATGGTCATGGCCGAAAAGCTCGCGCCCATCTCCGCGGCTTTTTCCATGATCGACTCCATCTCGTCGTCATTAAGGCCGGGGATCATCGGCCCGGTCATGACGCCCGTCGCGACCCCGGCGTCGACAAGTTTGCGGATCGCTTCGAAGCGCCATTTCGGCGCTGAGGCGCGCGGCTCCATGGAGCGGGCCAGCGCCTTGTCCTGTGTCGTGATGGAGATCATGGCGCGGGTGAGTTTCTTTTCCGCCATGGGCCCGAGAATATCGAGGTCGCGGGTGATGAGTTGCGACTTCGTCAGGATCGTCACCGGATGATTGAAGCGCGAAAAGACGGTGAGAATGCCGCGCATGATCTGAAAGCGCCGCTCCACCGGCTGATAGGGGTCGGTGTTCGTGCCCATGGCGATGACCTTGGGCTTGTAATTCTTGTTGGAGAGTTCTTTCTCCAATAGTTTGGGGGCGGATGGTTTTGCAAACAGCCTTGTTTCGAAATCAAGTCCAGGGGAAAGGCCCATATAGGCGTGGGTTGGCCGCGCGAAACAGTAAATGCAGCCATGCTCGCAGCCGCGATAGGGATTGATGGAGCGATCGAACCCGACATAAGGCGAATTCACAAAATTGATGATCGTGCGCGGGTTCTCATAGGTGACCTCGGTTTTGAGCGGCGGCAGGTCTTCGTCAAGATCCCAGCCGTCATCCAGTTCCTCGCGCTGTTCTTTTTCATAGCGGCCCGAAGCGTTGGACCGCGCGCCGCGCCCCTTTCCCCTGGCGGTCACCCGGGCGGTGCTCTCCGGGGCGGCGGAGGCGTCCACCCCTTCGTCCCCCCCAAGGACGTTTTCGGCGGGGCGGCGGTGCGGGTGAAAGGAAAGGTGCGCGGCGCGGGCCATGGCCTGACGCTACCAAATCGAAAGAACAAAGCAAGAACATTTTTTCACCATGGGAGCCGAAAGACAAGTATGCTTGACAGCCCCGCCCGCCACCCTTATGTAAAGCTCACTTGTCGTAAAGTTTGCTTGTCATGCATGAAAAGAGGAGAGATGAGATGGGCGCCAAGAAAATGATTGTCGCGGGTGTGTGGCTGGCCGCCGCCGCCATATGGGCCGGGATCGCGATTTTTTACGTCGCGGCCGAGCCGGACAAGAAAGCGTGGACCCTGGCGGTGGTGGCCGGCGCGCTGGCGATTGAAGTCGCCTTCTGGACGACCGCCGCGATGCTCGGCCTGACGCTGATCGAAAGCCGCCGGGCGGTCTTGCGTTTCCTGACGCGCCCGTTTCGCGGCGAGGCCTGAAACATCAGTATAGAGATGAAAGGAACGCCTCATGTCGGAGCGCATACAAAAAGCTAAACGCCGTTACACGATTGAGTTGTTCGCCTCAATGGGACTCTATCTTGTTGTCTTATTCGCGGCGCTGACCGTCGCAAAGACGCAAGAACCCGGAGTGTTATTGACTGCGCTGGCGCTGGCGCCATTGGCGCCGCTCTGCATTGCCTGTTTTTCGTTCTTCCGGTTTTACCGCGATATGGATGAGATGCAAAAACGCGTGAGCGCGGATGCGGCGGCGATTACGCTGGTTATCGGCATTATGACGGCAATTACCCTCGGATTTTTAAAACGCTTTGGTGTTTTTGATTTCGAGGATGACATGATCTGGTTTGGCCCGTTGCTCATTGTCGTCTGGGGCTTTCTGCGGTTCCTGATGGGCGGGCGGGATTGCTGAGATGGAAAACCGGTTGAAGGAAATGCGTGCGGAACGCGGCTGGTCCCAGAGCGATCTTGCCGAAAAGCTCGACGTGTCGCGCCAGACCGTGAACTCGCTCGAACGCGGTAAATACGATCCGTCGCTGCCGCTGGCGTTCAAGATCGCCGCGTTATTCGAACGCCCGATCGAACAGATTTTCACACCCGATAAAGGAGACGCAGCATGACCAGACAAGTTCGCGCCGGGATTATCGGCGCCGCCGTCATCATCGCTCTGGCCGCCGCCGTGAAAGGCAACGCGGTTGCTTTCGCCGTGGGCGTCGCTGTGCTCGTCGCTTTGGGCGGGTTATCGCGGGGCGGTTCATCGTCCCGCCGGCGCGATTGCGCCAGAGGCTAACGGGGGTAGACGTGTTGCATCTTAAAGGAACGGTTCTCGCCTGTCTCGGCGCGGCGCTGGTAGCGCTGTTGGCAGCCGGCCTCAAAACGGAAAAACCGGGCGCCTGCGCCGCGCCGGAAGCTGTCGCGGACAATGTCGCCGCCGCGCGTCCTTTGGTGATCTTTTAAAGCTCACGCATTTTCGATCCGGCGTCAGGCGACAAGAGGGGCGGCCGTGTTTATAGCGTCTCCATGATCTCTGTCGTCATTCCAACACTCAACGCCGATGCGCGG
>JAUIEG010000383.1 GCA_030428745.1 Alphaproteobacteria bacterium | reverse complement strand
CTGGATGCTCGGGCCTGCGCTCCTGAAATACGGCACGCATGAACAAAAGCTGCATTTCCTGCCGCCCATCGCGCGCGGCGAAGTCCGCTGGTGTCAGGGCTATTCGGAACCCAATGCAGGTTCCGATCTCGCGTCCTTGCAATGCAAATGCGAAGATAAGGGCGATCACTGGCTCATCAACGGGCAGAAAGTATGGACGTCTTACGCCGATCAGTCGGACTGGATATTCGTGCTGGTGCGTACTGACCCCAAAGCGACGAAACACACCGGCATCAGCTTCATTCTCATCGACATGGAGCAAGAGGGCGTCTCAACGAAGCCCATCAAACTAATTTCCGGCAAGTCGCCTTTCTGCGAAACATTTTTCGACGATGCAACGGCGCCGAAAGAACATGCGCCGGGCGTCTCCGCCATTGTTGGCGAACTCAACAAAGGGTGGGACGTTGCAAAATATCTTCTCACCCATGAGCGGGAGATGATTTCCGCCGGGGGCGGCGGCCTTCTCGGCGGGCGCGGCATGGGTGAGGTTGCGGCGAATGAAATTGGTCTTGAGAACGGAAAGCTGTCCGATCCGCTTCTGCGCGCGAAAATCGCGCAAGCTGAAATCGACGGCTGGGCGTTCCTGTTGACGTTGGAGCGCATGAAAGACGAAGCCAAGGCAGGTCAGGGCGTCGGCGCCAATTCGTCCATGCTCAAATATTACGGAACCGAATTCAACAAACGTCGTTTTGAAATCCTCATGGATGTCGGCGGCTCTGATGAGCTCGAATGGGAAGGCGAGCGCACCAAGGATGGCAAGCTCGCCCGCGGCTGGCTCAGAACCAAAGCCAATTCCATAGAAGGCGGCACATCGGAAGTGCAGCTCAACGTCATCGCCAAGCGCATTCTCGAACTGCCCGGCGCTTAAGAAATATCGCGTAAAAGGAAGTCTCATGCCCCTCGTCCTTAATGAAGAACAGGAAATGCTGCGCGAGTCGGCGCGCGGATTCCTGGATGAAAAAGCGCCGGTCTCTGCGCTCCGTAAACTTCGAGACACGAATGATGAAACCGGTTTTGACCGCGGTCTCTGGAAAGAGATGGCGGAAATGGGTTGGGCCGGCATTCTCGTGGAAGAAGAACATGGCGGCGCCGATTTCGGTTTTGTGGGCGCGGGCGTTCTCGCCGAAGAAATGGGCCGAACGCTGACCGCCTCGCCGTTTTTGTCGACCTCCATTCTTGCTGCGACGGCGCTCAAGAAACTCGGCTCTGACGCGCAGAAACAATCTAACCTGCCGAACATTGCGGCGGGTGAAACGCTTTTTGCGCTCGCCGTCGATGAGCACCGCAAACATGGTCCCGCTAAAACCGCCATGAAAGCTGAAAAACATGGCAATGGTTTCAAACTGTCGGGCGACAAAACATTTGTCGCCGATGGCCATGTGGCTGACAAGATTATCGTTGCGGCGCGCTCCGCCGGTTCAGCCGGAGAGCAGGATGGCCTGACTCTTTTTCTCATCGACGCCAAAAGCAAAGGCATGGAGATCGAGCGGACGCAAATGGTCGATAGCCGCAACGCCGCGCGAATCAGGTTCGACGGCGTCGAGGCGACGGGCGATGACGTGCTCGGGGAGGTCGATGGCGGCTATATGGCGCTTGAAGGCGTGTTGAATGCCGGGCGGGCGGGGCTCGCCGCCGAGATGTCCGGCTCGGCGCAACAGGCCTTCGAGATGACGGTGGATTATTTGAAAGAACGCAAGCAGTTCGGAACCGAGATCGGAAGGTTCCAGGCGCTGCAACATCGCGCCGCCCATCTTTATTCTGAAATCGAGCTGGCGAAATCGGCGGTGCTTAAGGCGTTGCAGGATCTTGACGCCCATTACGGTATGGCTGGCCCCATCTGTTCGCTAGCGAAAGCAAAGGCGGGCGAGGTCGCCAAACTCGCCAGCCAGGAAGCGGTGCAAATGCATGGCGGCATCGGCATGACCGACGAGTTCGATATCGGCTTTTATATGAAACGCATTCGCGTCGCTCAGGAAATGTTCGGCGACGCCGCTTTTCACGCCGATCGCCTCGCACAGATGCGCGGTTACTGATACAAGTCCGGCGCGGCCATTTAGAGAGAAAACCATGCCATTTACGACGCCCGACAAAATCGCCGACTTTGTCGGCCAGGAAACCGGCGTTTCCGATTGGGTTACGCTCGATCAGGAGCGGATCAATCAGTTCGCCGACGTCACCGAAGATCATCAGTTCATTCATATCGATCCGGAAGCGGCGAAAAAGACGCCGTTCGGCGGCACTATCGCCCATGGGTTTTTGACGCTGTCCATGCTGTCGAAACTCGCCAGCGGCAGCGTTGTTGTCCTCGAAGGCGTCAAGATGGGCGTCAATTACGGCTTTGAGAAAGTGCGCTTCGTCAATCCGGTGAAGTCGGGCCAGAAAATCCGCGGGCGCTTCACCCTGATGTCGGCGGACACCAAAATGCCGGGTCAGTGGACGCTGAAATACGCCGTGAAGGTCGAGATTGAGGGTGAGACAAAGCCCGCTCTGGTCGCCGAGTGGCTGACCATGCAGTTTGTGTAAGGAGACTGAAGTGCCTGACGTCAATTTCAAAAATAAAGTCGCCATTGTCACGGGCGCCGGAAACGGCCTCGGGCGTTCGCACGCGCTCGCGCTGGCTGAGCGCGGCGCCAAAGTCGTCGTTAATGATCTCGGCGGCGCGCGCGATGGCTCTGGCGGGTCGATCTCCGCGGCGGAAGAAGTGGTCAATCACATCAACGCGTCGGGCGGCGAAGCGATCGCCGACGGCGCCAATGTAACGAAGGCGGATGAAGTCGACGCCATGGTGAAGGCGGCCATGGACAAATGGGGCCGCATCGACATTCTGGTGAATAACGCCGGCATTTTGCGCGACAAGTCATTTCATAAAATGACGCTTGATGATTTCCGGGCGGTGATCGACGTTCACCTTGTCGGCTCCGCCATTTGCACCCACACGGTCTGGCCGATTATGCGCGAACAGACCTATGGCCGCATCATTCTGACATCGTCTCCGTCAGGCCTTCACGGCATTTTCGGTCAGGTGAATTACGGCGCAGCCAAAGCCGGCATGGTCGGCATGATGAATGCGCTGCATCTTGAAGGCGCCAAATATAACATCAAAGCGAATGTGCTTTCCCCGTCGGCGAAGACGCGCATGACCGAAGACCTCGGCATCCCTGAGCCGATCCTCGACCAGATGACGCCGGAAGCGATCACGGCGGCGATGCTTTACCTTGTCAGCGAAGATGCGCCCTCTCGCGCGATTGTGAGCTGCGCGGCGGGCGGCTATTCCCGCGCCTATATTGTCGAGACAGACGGTGTTTACCTGCCGCCGGAAAAGCAGACGCCGGAAGCGATCGCGGAAAAGTGGGATGAAATTTCATCCACTGAGAACGTACATTATTACGACAACTCGTCCGGTCCGAATATGAACTTCATCGGCAAGGCGAAAGCCTACGCGGAGAAGAAATAGCACGGGAAACGGCAAGCCATGTTTCTGATGGCGCGCATCGACAGGAATACGGGCGCTGAGAGAGAATGGTTTGTGGCCTTCACGCCGGATGTAGAGCAGGTGCAGGTCACGAGAACCCGTCACAACGCCAGGCGGTTCAAGCGCGAAAGCGACGCCAT
>JAUIEG010000382.1 GCA_030428745.1 Alphaproteobacteria bacterium | reverse complement strand
GGCGAAACGGCGGAACTGGGTGATCTCCTCGCCTATGCGGCGCGGTTTTCGATTCCGGTGGTGTCCATCACCAGCGTAGCGGGCTCGGCGCTGTCGAAATCGGCGCAGGTCGACTTGCTGCTGCCCGACATCGAAGAAGCCTGCGGCGAGACCTTCGCGCCCACCACCTCAACCACCATGATGATCGCCCTGGGCGACGCCCTCGCCGTCGCGCTGTTGCGCGGGCGCGGGTTTTCCGCGAGCGACTTTCAGGGCTTCCATCCAGGCGGGAAGCTTGGCGCGGCGCTCAGAAAGGCGCGTGACCTTATGCATGGACCCGAGGCGTTGCCGCTTGCCGGTCTTAACACGCCCATGACTGAAGTCGTCGTGGTCATCTCCAAAGGTGGTTTTGGCTGCGCCGGTATTGTCGATGAGAATGGCTGCTTGAAAGGCATCATCACCGATGGCGACATCCGCCGCCATTTCAGCGGCGACGCACAATCAAAGACAGCCGCCGACGTGATGACTAAAAATCCGCGTACGGTATATCCTGAAACGCTCGCCGGCGATATTCTCGCCTATATGAGCCGCAACAAAATCACGGCGATTTTCGTTATCAGCGACGACAAGCCCGTAGGCCTCGTCCATGTCCATGACTGTTTGTCGATTGGCGTCGCGTGATTTTAAAGCTCACGCCGGTTTAACGAAAAACCGGCGGCCATTTTTTCGCCTGTCGCTCAGCGGCGGCGCAACAGGCTGCGAAACAGGGCGCCCGGTTTCTTCTCACCGGTTTCCGGAGCTTCGGCGGCATCGTCCGCCGCAAAATTCTGCTCTTCCGGCGCAGCGGCCGTATCGTCTGCGACAGCCGCAGGATTTGCCGGCGCCTGATGGCGCGACGCGATATCTTCCTGACGCTGGGCGAGATCGTCCGACATACGGCGCAGATCGTCGCTCATCATCTGGATGTTCTGCACCTGGCGGTCCATGGAGCCGTAAAGCGTATGCGCCTCTTCCTGCGCTTGCCGCACAAAAGACGCCGCTTTGAGCGCGCGATTGGCGAACATCATGGAACCCAGCAGCGCCAGGACTGTCACCAGAAGAACGCCAGCCTGTATAACCAGAAAACCGTTGGAAAAATCCTCAGCACCCGACATGTATCACCCCTGTTACGCAACCCGAAAGCCGCATCCCCTTACCCGTCACCCCCGTGACTATGTAACAGGCTACCGGCAGAAGACTGCCGGGTCCACCCCCGGGTCCACCCCCGCGTCCACCCATGGAACTGAATTTGCTTGATGTCTGATCGCTCCACCCCTGACGGCCCCGCCCTTCTCTGGCTGCGCCAGGACCTCCGACTTGATGACAATCCGGCGCTTGCTGCAGCGCGGAAAACCGGGGCGCCAGTAATCCCCGTCTATGTGCTGGACGAAAGCATCGATCACGCGCCGGGCGGCGCCGCGCGCTGGTGGCTTCACCACAGCCTTGCCGCGCTCGCCGCTGACCTTGAAAAGCTGGGCTCGAAACTCGTGCTGCGGCGGGGCGAGGCCGCGAAACTCATCCCCGCGCTGGTCGAGGAAACGAAGGCGGCGCATGTTTTCTGGAACCGGCGCTATCATCAACGCCATCTCGACATCGACAAGAAACTGAAAAGCGACCTCAGCGATAACGGCGTCCATGTAGAGACATTCAACGGAAGTCTGTTGCGCGAGCCGTGGGAGCTGAAGACCGGGTCCGGCGGCTACTACAAGGTTTTCACGCCGTTCTGGAAGTCGCTGAAACAGGCAAAACCCGCCCGCGCCGATACGGAAGCAAAACCACGCAAGATCGAAACGCCGAAGTCGTTTCCAAAAAGCGACAAACTGAATGACTGGGCGTTGTTGCCGACACACCCTAACTGGGCGAAGGAATTCGACGAAATCTGGACGCCGGGTGAAGCGGGCGCGCGCGAACGCCTGCGCGATTTTCTGAGTAGTGCAATCAACGATTATAAAGACGGTCGCGACCGTCCGGACAAGGATTATACGTCCCGCCTCTCCCCCCATCTCGCCTTCGGTGAAATCAGCCCCTTGACCATCTGGCAAGCGACCCATGCGAAAATGTCCGATGGCGCCATCGGCGACAGCGCCGGCGAAAAGTTTCTGTCTGAAGTCGCCTGGCGGGAATTTTCCTACAATCTGCTTTTTCACAACAAGAACCTGCCTGAAAAACCCCTGCGCGAAGAGTTCGCGGACTACCCATGGCGCAAGGACAAGAAAGGCCTCGACGCCTGGCGTAAGGGGCTTACCGGCTATCCCATTGTCGACGCGGGGATGCGCCAGCTCTGGCGCACGGGATGGATGCATAACCGCGTACGGATGATTGTCGCGAGTTTCCTGATCAAAGATCTGCTGCTTCCCTGGCAGGAGGGAGAGGCGTGGTTCTGGGACACTCTCGTTGACGCTGACCTCGCCAACAACTCCGCAAGCTGGCAATGGGTCGCGGGCTGCGGCGCCGATGCAGCACCCTATTTCCGCATTTTCAATCCAGTGACGCAAGGAGAGAAATTCGATCCGGATGGAAACTATATCCGCGAATTTGTTCCTGCACTGCAACATATGCCCGCAAAGCACATACACGCACCATGGAAGGCGCCGCAGGAAGTCCTTGACAAAGCCGGCGTCAAACTTGGAAAATCTTATCCGGAACCCATATTAGATCACGCCGCCGCGCGTCAGCGCGCGCTTGACGGGTATAAAACAATAAGAAAGTAACAAGCGCGCATGAGTTTATGACCGGCGGCGGGAACTGTTTCGCTGCGAAAGGGTCTTAGAACTATGTCAGCGTCAGAATGCACGAGTGAAACAAAACTCTCTGCTCCTGCCTTGGATACAAGCGGGCTCCCGTTCTTCTTTCGCCAGATTTTGAAGATTGCGTCTCATATTCAGTATGGGACGCTTGAATTCGAATTGCCGGACGGACGGCGGCTTGTCATTGAAGGCAAGGAAGAAAAAGAGGCTAGAGGCGTCCTCTTAGTCCGCCGGTACCGTTTCGCGCGGCGGGCCGTCTTTGGCGGCGATATCGGTTTTTTTGAAAGCTTCGCGGACGGAGATTGGGACACGCCCGATCTCGCCGCCTGCCTTTATATCTTTGCACGCAACGCCGATCATGTGCAGCGCGCCTTCACCGGATTGCCCTTTGTCGACTGGCTGCAAAATCTCCGGCGCAAAGGTGAGAAGAACACCAAATCCGGCGCCAAGCGCAATATTGTCGCCCATTACGATCTCGGGAACAGCTTCTATGAAAAATGGCTCGACCCGACGATGACCTATTCGTCAGCGCGGTTCTCGCCGCTAACCATCAGCCTCGAAGCCGCGCAGCTCAACAAGTATGAAAGCCTCGCGAAAATGATCGACCTCAAAGCCGGTGACCGGGTGCTGGAAATCGGTTCGGGCTGGGGCGGCTTTGCGGAATACGCCGCAGGGAAATACGGCGCCCATGTCACCGGCCTGACATTGTCACCCTCACAGCTCGACTATGCGCGCAAGCGTATTGAGCGCGCCGGGCTTTCCGACAAGGTGGAGTTTCGCCTTCAAGACTACCGGGACGAGACCGGGACGTTCGACAAGGTCGCCTCCATCGAAATGTTCGAGGCGGTGGGCAAGGAATATTGGGACGCCTATTTTAACAAAGTGCGT
>JAUIEG010000381.1 GCA_030428745.1 Alphaproteobacteria bacterium | reverse complement strand
TCGGCGACACCGGGCAAGGTTCGAAGCGACGGACGGATAACCCAATCGAGAAGCGTGCGGCGCTCCTCCAGCGAAAGGTCGCCGCCTTCGATTGTGAACATGAAGAGCTCGGAAAGCGCCGTAGAAATCGGGGCGAGACCGCCCGAAACCGTCGACGGCAGATCCGGCAGGACGGCGGCAAGACGTTCGCTCACCTGTTGGCGCGCCCAGTAAACATCGGCGCCGTCTTCAAAGTCGATTGTGATGTCGGCAATGGCGTATTTCGTTTTAGCCCGCATGATTTTCTGGCGGGGGATGCCGAGAAGCTCCATCTCCAGCGGACGGACGACCCGCGCTTCCACCTCTTCGGGCGTCATGCCAGGCGCCTTCATGATGATCTTGACCTGGGTCGGCGCGATTTCGGGAAAGGCGTCGATGGGAAGGCGCAAGGCCGCCATCGCGCCTGCCGCCGCGAGTAGCGCGGCGAGGCCGAGAATGAACATGCGCTGCGTGAGCGAGAAAGCTATCAGCCGATCGAGCACCGCCTACACCCCGCTTGCGATATTTTTAAGCGCGGCAAGGCCGGCGATGGCGACTTTTTCGCCCGGCGCTAGACCGCCGCTGCGAATAAGCGCATCCTGACGGGAGCGGGAAACGACGTCGACCGCAACCATGCGGAAACCCGTTTGCGTTTCCACGAACACAACATCGGCGCCGCCAAGCCTCACAATTGCTTTCGACGGAACGCGCAACGCATCGTCGCTGGGCAGGGTCTCGAAGGAGACCGTCAGCGCCGCGCCGAGGCGCCAGGCGTGTGTCGTTGGCAGTTCGACCACAACATCAAGAGATCGCGTCGCCTGATCGATTTCCGGATTAATGGAGACAATCGCCCCTTTCTCAGAAAGATTGTCGACAGTGACCGGGGCGCCGGCCATGAGCGCGGAGGCGTGCCGTTCCGACAGTTGTGCGCGCGCCCAGAAAACGCCGTTCGTGAAAATAGAGACAATGGGCTCGCCAGCGCCAAGGGATTCTCCGGGTCCCGGCCTGACATGGGTCACCGTCCCCGCCGCAGGCGCAGTCAGAATGAATTGCCCCGGCTGGTCGCCGCGCTGCACATATTCAAGTTGCGTCTTGAGAGCGTCAAAAGAGAGCTTTGCGGAGATCGCGTCATGATGTGCTTCGTCTGCTTCCTGTTCCGACCGTAGCCCCAGTTCGAAGAGGTCGTCGGCGCGGGCGGCAAGATGCGCCATATGCGCCATGGTAAGGCGGCGGGTTTCAAGCTCAGCGGCGCTGTCGGCATAAGCGTTGCTGTAAATCACGGCGACCGGATCTCCGGCGGCGACTTTGCTTCCCGGTGTTTTCAAGGCGTCGACCATGACGCCGTCAAACGGGGAAGAGGCGGTCCGCAAGGCGCCGTTCGGCGCAATCACGATGGCCGGGGCGCTGACGCCTTCTGAAGCAGCGGCTGTTGCAATCGCCTCGGTTTCGACGCCGAGCGCCATGCGCGAGGCGGGAGGTATCTCGATTTCGCTTTGCGCAGTCGCCGGAAAAACGACGGCCCAAGCCGCCAGTAAGAAAATTCCCGCCCGGATAAAGTTCTGCGCCGTCATCTCTAGGATCCCCACGATTGCTCCTTGGCTCGCGGGGACTCTTCTTATGACAGTCTGGCTGACATTAACCTGACGGCGATTCTCCTTTGCAGGCGGCGGCAAAACATAGCCGCACGCCGGCCCGATTGGGCATTGCGGTTTGTAACTCGCCGCCATGGGCTTCGGCGATGCGGTCCGCGATCGCCAGCCCAAGTCCTGCGCCGCCGCCCGGCGCGCGATCTGCGCGCACGCCGCGAGCTTTCAAGGCGTCAAGGGTGTCCGAACTCAGTCCATCGCCGTCGTCATAGACGCTGATGACGGGCCCGGGGCCGGCCTCAATGACAACTTCGCCGCCTTCCGGCGTTGCGCGAATGGCGTTGACAGCGAGCGTGCGCACCGCCGCGGCGATGGCTTCCTCAAGCCCCATGACCTGGATCGGCGAGCCTTCCTGCTGGAAGGCGATGGTCTTGCCTTCAGCGACCGCCGCGGGCGCCAGTTCGGCGGCGATCCTGCGCGCGACGGCCTGAAGGTCCACTGGCGGTTGTTTGGCAAGCGATTCTTCTGATTGGCTGCGCGCCAATAGCAAAAACTGTTCGACCATGCCGGTCATTGCGTTCAATTGCTTGCGAAGCCGCGCCGCATCTTTTTCGGGCAGCTTGTCGAGTTCGAGCGCAAGAACGGCGAGGGGTGTTTTTAGTTCGTGCGCGGCGTCCATGGCGAACGCTTCCTGCCGCCGGGCATAGGCTTCCAGTTTTGTCGTAAGGTGCGAGACCGCTCTTGCGAAAGGCTCGATTTCCGCCGGCAACGCATATGCGTCGGCATCGTAACTTTCCAGTCGCTGCGCGGCTGCGACAACTTCGTCGGTCGCTACCTTCAGCCTGCGCGCAACATGTCTGATAACCAGGAACGCACCGAAGCCAAACAGCAGCAGAAACACCGAGAGCGGAATCAGGACGTGATCGACAATTTCGACCCAGGTCGCCGCAGCCGGAGGAGGGTGCTCGCTGAAAAAGCCGTATTGGTGGCCCACAAGCGCGACGAGCACGCCGGCGCTGACGGTTCCGGCGACAATAAGGCCGATCGCAATCTGGCCGCTGATCGATCGCGTCAAGCGTCATCTCCCTTGATGAAGTAACCAACGCCCCTCACTGTATGCAGAATGTTGTCGGCGCCCGCTTCGGCAAGACGGCGCCGCACCCGTGACGCGAGCGCCTCCAGCGCGTTCGGCGTAACCGCTTCATCCAATCCATAAAGCACAGATTCGATAGACTCCCGCGGCGCCACCTTTCCCGCGCGGCGCATCAGGAGTTCGAGAAATTCTGTTTCCTTGCGGCCGAAAGGGATAGGCTGGTCCTTATATTTCACCTCACGGCTGACGGTGTCATAGGTCAGCGCGCCGGCGCTCAAGATGACCGGATCGCGCGAGCCGGGACGGCGCAGCAGGGCGCGCAGGCGGGCGGCGATTTCGTCCACTTCCGCCGGTTTGACAAGATAGTCGTCCGCGCCGGAATCAAGCCCCAGAACGCGCTCGGTCAACGCGCCGCGCGCCGACAGAATCAAGACCGGCGGGCGATTTTCCGGAAGCGCATTCAGCCAATCGACGCCGTCACCGTCCGGCAGGCCGAGATCGAGAATGATCGCGTCATAATGGTTCGATGAGAGAAAAAGATCGGCGTCGCGCAGGGTTGCGGCATGCTCTGAGGAAATGGACCGTTTACCCAGCCCCTCAGCCAGCAAGGATGCAAAATCGGCGTTATCTTCGATCAATAGGACGCGCATGTCTAAGAAACTATATCAAAGGATGAATTAAGGGCAGAAAAATCTGACAATATGCTGACGCGGTTGCGATTGCGCTGGCGCGCCCGCGTGAATGCGCGCTGGCGGGCGTAATGACCTTGTCCATCTCTAACAGCTTCTCCGAGAGGCATGGGGGTATGACTGAATTGTTTGATTATACGATTTCAACAATGCAAAAGCGGCGTTTTGCGATGCAGGTGACCGTAGACAGACCACGAACTGCCTCGGCATGATTGGTTAGTGATTAAGCAAGTGAACGTGCACACTGATCCGAAATCAGTAAGCCCGTCTGGGT
>JAUIEG010000380.1 GCA_030428745.1 Alphaproteobacteria bacterium | reverse complement strand
TCGCCCATAACGGCATGGTGAGCTACAGAATGTGCAAGCCACGCAAAATAAACCCGAGAGGACGCGGTCTCTTCCGCAAGCGTCATCCACAATCGGAGCGTATCCGCGGCCGTGATCTTCGCGTGTCACCTGATGAAGTTCTTGACCTCGTTGAAGAAGGCGTTCTGCTTGGCCCTTGCGACCGGACCGAGCCTGAAGGCGTCTACTGGGTCATGCGCTCAACCGCACAGGACATGAGCGTCCGGGCGGATAACGGCACCGGTGAAACCATACAGATCTTTGACGAGGTCGGCCCCAAAGGTTTTGACTTCGACTCAGGTTTCGGCATGGTCGACGCCAAAGCTGCGATCAAGAGATTTGATCGCGGACGCGGCGCCCGCGGCGGCCATCATGGATGGGGCAACGGCTGGGGCAATGGTCAGCACTAAAAGAAAGACTGGCGATCTCACCGACCAGACCGCAGCGTTAAAACTTTAGCGCCTAAAGAGAAAAGCCCGCCGGTTTCCGGCGGGCTTTTTGTTTGGTTTGCGATTGGCTTATTCCGGCATGGGTTCGGTATCCCAGAAATCCGTAACCTCGTCGTCAAGTCCCGTCATCTCCCACCGGATCAGGGAAAGCGGCAATCGACCAGCCGCCAGGAAATCATCATGAAAATCGCGCATGACAAAATCATCGTCTTGCTGCGCGGAAACATCCGCGAGCAACTTGCGCATCTGCAACATGCCGATTGTATAGCCAACGCCATAGCCTGGCGGCCGACGCAGATAGATCTCCGCATCCACACGAGCGACATTTTCGTCGAGCCAGGGCGTTTTTTCGCGCATGAAGTCCACGGCCTTTTGCACTGACCATTCATTGCGCTGCATCCTGACATCCGCCGGTACGCGCGCAGCCCGGAATATACCGAACAAATAGATCAACTCATCAACACGCGGACGGTCGCCTAAGACGCCGGCCTGCATCATCGCCTCTTCCAGATAGACGCCCCACCCTTCCGTCCTGACGCCGTCGGTTAGACGCCCGCGAATGGGGTGATCATTGTTGTCTTCCACAAGGCCGTCAAAACGATGACCTGGTATGACGGCGTGGAGATGATCAGGGTGGGGGTCACGAAACTGCACCGCCTCCCAGAAATTCAATCCCTGCGGCCTTTGAATAAAAGGAGCGTTGTAACCGAGCTTTCCCACATAGTCCGGGATCGTCATGATCTCTTCGCGCCTCAAAAAATCCCGGATATTTTTGTCGGTCGCTTCGATGCGCCGTTCATATTCTTCTTTGCTGTCTGCAGGCTCAAGTTCAGCCAGATTCCGGTTTCGATGGCGGGCCAGCGTATAGAACGAGAACACACGCTCCCACTCGCGGTCGGCCATAAGGATCAGGTCATCGCCGGTGTACGGCAACAGCTTTGCGTGTTTCAGATACCAGTCATACTGGCTGGCGCCGACGCCCGCAGGGGCGGTGAAACTGTCAAGATTTGTGTTCAGCCAATCGTTGAATTCGATAATGGAATCCTTCGCCGCGGCCACGGTCGGCGCCAACTCCGGCTGGCGCTCAAGCGCGCGCGCATGAAGGTCTTCATACCAGCCAATAACGCCCGCCGGTGGAACCGCTCTATATGGATGGCCATGTCCGACGCCATCCGGTTTGGTCAGATTGTGAATGGCAAGCGTTGCATAATCGGCCGCGACATCATCGAGATTATCCCGCGCCGCCGCAATGATCGCCGGAACCGCGGCCAGCTGCCGTTCCAGCCGCGCCTTTTCTTCACCTTCAACCGGCAATTCTGTGAAGGTGAAGCGCAAGAGCTGATCGACATAAAAACCCGGGTCGCGGGCCCACGGCCGTGACACGCGAAGCCGGAACAATTCACCATCCACCTTAGCGCGCACGGCGAGGAACTCAGACTGACGGCCGCGCTTCCAAGCGGCGACATTGAGGCCGTCAAGCCTTGCCCTTAAATCTTCAATCTCGTTGAGGCGCGCCGCGCTTGCCTCAGATCCGTAATCAATGAGGCCGTGATTTGGCGCATCCGGATCGTTGAAATTCGCGTTCCACGCAGCCGGCGTTCTGGAAGCAAGGAACTCTTCGTAAATCGACACGAGATCATCATACCCACCTTTTCCTGATGGAGGGCCGGCGGACCACGCTGGCGCGCTTAAACAACACGCCATCACCACCACTGCGAGAAGGCAGTGCATTTTGATGTCGGTTTGGGCAACCCTCAGTCTTCCGCGAAAACGTCTCATAAATCACTCCCTTTGCGCCAAAGCTTGCCGCGCTTTTGGCTAAACATCAATCGATACGCCGCGGGGAGCCGGCCATGCTCAGAGTAGAGCAGAAGCAATCGGTCCTTATATTTCCGACGGCTACAATGACCTCGACTTTGACGAAGAATTCGGCGGCTAAACCTTCTCTCTCCATAGCCGCTGGCGGCGGCGCACCAGCTCACTGCGCCGGCGCATCCTATATCCAAATCTCCTGCAATGTTTAGTTTTTGCTCTAGGCGCGGCTCGTGCAACCATGTCATGCTGCCTCCTTCGTTTCAGCCTTGGAGGGCCCGCCCTTATGCATCGTTCCTTTCTTTTCGCCGCCTTATCGCTTCTCCCCGCAAGCACTCTCGCCAATGACGCTGAGGTCACCGCCGGCATAGACGCGCGCTATGACGAGACAGCGTCTGTCGCGCGTCAGCTCTGGGAATGGGCGGAAGTCGGCTATCAGGAAGAACGCTCCAGCAATCTCCTGCAGGACAAGTTGTCCTCTGCCGGGTTTTCAATCCGCAAAGGCGTGGCGGACATCCCAACCGCTTTCGTCGCCGAATATGGCGAGGGCGGACCTGTCATCGCGATCCTCGCAGAATTCGACGCCCTCCCCGGCATCAATCAGGGCGATGCGCCGACCCGGGCCCCGATCGAGGGCAAAGGCGCCGGTCACGCCTGTGGCCACAATCTGTTCGGTGCAGGCTCTCTGACCGCCGCGCTCGCCGTGAAAGACTGGCTTGCAGAATCCGGGACGCCGGGCCGCATCCGTCTTTACGGCACACCCGCCGAAGAAGGCGGCAGCGGCAAGGTTTATATGGTCCGCGCCGGTCTCTTCGACGATGTGGATATTGCGCTTCACTGGCATGCGGATGACGAAAACTCAGCCGCCGCCCGCACAAGCCTCGCGAACCGGTCGGCGAAATTCCGTTTCAAAGGCGTGTCGGCGCATGCCGCCGGGGCGCCGGAGCGCGCCCGCTCCGCCCTCGACGGCGTTGAAGGCTTCAACATGATGGTCAACATGATGCGTGAGCACGTTCCGCAAGACGCCCGCATTCATTACGTCATCACCGAAGGGGGCAATGCGCCGAATGTCGTGCCCGACTTCGCTGAAGTCTTTTACTATGTGCGCCATCCTGACGCGAAAGGTGTCGAGGAAATCTGGGCGCGGGTTGAGGACGCTGCGCGCGGCGCCGCCATGGGCACCGGGACCGAGGTCGAGTGGGAGGTCATTCACGGCAACAATCCGCTGCTCGTCAATGAAACGCTGGCGAAGATGATGGATGAAAAGCTGCGTGAAGTTGGCGGCGTAGAATACACAGCCGAAGAAAAGAAGTTCGCTGAGAAAATTCGCAAGACCTTCGACAATCCCCGCTCAACGATCGAAAGCGCCAATGAAGTCCAGCCCTATGACCGTTC
>JAUIEG010000379.1 GCA_030428745.1 Alphaproteobacteria bacterium | reverse complement strand
CGAGGAGAGAACATCCATGGACTGGGCGCGGGTGATGCGCGGCATCAGCTCCATCGCCATGGCGTCAACGCCAAGCCGGGCATAGGCGGCGACGGAATCCGGATCTTTATAGGCGGACAGGATCGCGATCAGCTTGGCGCCGCGACCGAGAACCCGCAGTTCCTCTGTCGAGGGCGCAAGCACCTTCAAGACGACATCGGCGCCCTGGGCCGCATCGGCCGCGCTGGGACTTATCGAGGCCCCCGCCGCCTGATAGTCAGCGTCGGCAAAACGCGCCTCGTCGCCGGCGCCGGACTGAACCGCCACCGAAACACCAAGACTGATGAATTTTTTGACGGTCTCCGGGGTCGCCGCAACCCGGGTCTCTCCGGACCGCGTCTCTTTTAGAACGGCTAATTTCATCTGGCCTCCGGGGCGCGGAACGCAATCCTATTCGTGATGCGAGAAAAACATCTTCACGACGATATGCGCGAACACATAGACCACAACCGCCATAAGGATGGCCATGAAAACACCAGAACGGGTGACCAGGCCAGTGAAAAACATCGCCAGCGCCATGGAGAACGGAACGCCGACCGCCGTCGCCGCGCCCATAATGGCGTTATAGGACTTTTTGTGTTCTTCGGCGTCATGCGCGCGCTGAGTGCTATCGTCAGTCATGGTAACCCCGTTTGCGAATTTTCCCGTCTTTTGGCCGAATTCAAAGGCTTGGGCAAGTCTTCACAGCCCCCATCTTGTCACTGCGAGCAAGACGGCGCTAGACGCCAAACCGCACCGGCCAGGCGGAAAGCAGCGTTCTGAGCGCCGAAGCAAAGGCCAGCGGCTGGTCCATCATCAGGTGGTGATAGGCGTCCGGGATCATGACGAAAGGCGACCGGCCCCGGGCCTGTTCCCGGAGGTGCGACAAGCCGTCTCCCTGGGCGAAGGCCGATTTTTCCCCATAGATGAAGGCGAGCGGACAGCGCGCGGCGCGCAGGAGATCCCGCTCGAAATGGATTTCAAAAGCGCCCTTGTCGCCGGGATCGAATTTCCAGGTCCAGCCCTCACCTTTTTGCTCGCCGCATTCTGACGGCTGCGCGGGGCGAATCCCTTCACGGGCGATATAATCAATTAAATAAAGATGTTCTGCGGGCTGGTTGGGAAGCAGCCTGAAGCGGGAGATCATCTCCTCTTTCGAGGGGTAAATATGAGCGCTGCGTTTTTCCCCAGCCCCGGCCTCTGAATCGGCGGGCTTGGCCTTCACGACCGTATAGCCCTCATGGGGATCCGGCAGGCCGAGCGGCGAGTCCACGACCACCGCCCCGCCAAGCTTTTCACCCTCACGCTCCACGGCGGCGAGAGTCACCCAGCCGCCAAAGGAATGGCCGACGATGATGGGCCGCCCCCGGGTCGCAAGGCCGGCCTTGTCGATGACCGCAAAAACCTCGTCCACGAGAAGGTCCAGGGAATAAGTCTCCCGCCAGTCAGAATCGCCCATGCCCGACAGGTCGAGGGCCGCAACCCGGCGGTTTTCCGAAAAGAACGGAGCGAAAGGACGCCACCAGTTGCGATGCGCCCGGCCGCCATGGACGAAGAGAAGACCCCGCCCGCCCTTTTCGTTGTCCTGGTCGCCCCAGACCGAATACCGGATGCGCGCGCCCGCGACCTCCACCGCCCCCTCCTCGGACGGGGTCGCAATCGCCTTTTCGAACCATTCGGGCGCCGGCGGCTTTTGCCCGCCAAGCGCGCTCAAAGGGCGGATCAGGTCTTTCTTGTCAGGTTTGCTGTCGGGTTTTTTGTCAGACATGGTGAGAAGCCTTTGATTTTCTCCATTTCGATAGACGATCCGTCACGACAGGCAAAGGGCGTGATGTCGCGGCCTTCCCGCTCTTGCCGGGTTCGGGCGGATATTCGGCGGCCCTCAATCATCGTAAACAGAATATTAATCCGTAAACAAACCATTACGCTATTGGCCGTTGAAATCGTTTCGTAATGATACGGGTTAAACCGATCTTTACCTGCATCGGCCATTTTCTCTTCCGCGTGTAATGTTTTTCAGAAGGGTCCGCCTCTCATGGTGAAAACTATCCTAATCGTCGATGATGATCCCACGCAGCGCCGCTTGATGCGCGCCGTGTGCGAGAAGGCGGGGTACCCTGTCCTGCAGGCGGCGAACGGCGAAAGCGCCCTGTCGCTGCTGCAAAGCCAGCAGGGCTCCGAAGTCGCGCTGATGATGCTCGACTTGCGGATGCCGGGACTGGGCGGGATGGAAACCCTGAAGCGCTCAAAATCTTTCCGCGAGGAATTGCCCGTCATCGTGTTGACTGCGCAAGGCGGCATCGACACCGTCGTCGAAGCCATGCAGTCGGGCGCCGCAGACTTTTTCGTCAAGCCGGCTTCGCCTGAACGCGTGATCGTTTCGATCCAGAACGCCCTCAACCTCACAACGCTTCAGGGCGAAGTCTCGCGGTTGAAGCGCAAGCGCGAAGGCGCCATGGGCTTTAAAGACCTCGTCGGCGAATCTCAGGCGCTGCGCCATGTGATGAAGCTCGGCGAGCGCGCCGCCGCGTCGAACATTCCGATCCTGATCACCGGCGAAAGCGGCACCGGCAAGGAAATGGTCGCCCGCGCCATTCAAGGCTCGTCCGACCGCGCCGGCCGTCCGTTCATCACCGTCAATTGCGGCGCGATCCCTGAAAACCTCGTCGAAAGCATTCTCTTCGGCCATGAAAAAGGCTCCTTCACGGGCGCCTCGGCCAAGCATATCGGCAAGTTTCAGGAAGCCGACACCGGCACGATTTTCCTCGACGAAGTGGGCGAGCTTCCCGCCGACATGCAGGTGAAGCTCTTACGCGTACTTCAGGAAGGCGAAGTCGATCCGATCGGGTCGAAGCGCCCTGTAAAAGTCGACGTTCGCGTTATCTCCGCGACCAATCGCGATCTCGGCGAAGAAGTCAAAGCCGGCCGTTTCCGCGAAGACCTGTTCTATCGCCTCAACGTGTTTCCGGTGGAAATTCCGGCGCTGCGCGATCGCAGCGAAGACATCCCCGCGCTGATCGATCACTTCATTCACCGCTACAATGCGGAGGAACGCCGCGATGTGCGCGGCGTCCGTCATGAAGTGATGGAAGTGCTGACCGCGTTCAACTGGCCAGGCAATGTGCGCCAGCTTGAAAACACGATCTTCCGCGCCGTTGTGCTTGCGGACAATCCTTATCTTTCGGCGGAAGACTTCCCGCTCCTCGCCGATGAATTCGCGGCGGCCGGTATTGAATCAGGCCCGCCGTTGCTCGGCGATCATGACGCCGAAGATGCAGCCAAAGAAGGCGCCAGCGTCACATCTCGCCCGGCGGCTTCAAGCGGCGCCGGCAGTGAGGTCGTTGCGATCTTTGATCGTGAAGGCCATCTGCGCTCGCTTCAGGAAATCGAAAAAGACCTGATCGAACTCGCCATCGACACTTATGAAGGCAAAATGTCGGAAGTCGCCCGCCGCCTCGGCATGGGCCGCTCCACGCTCTATCGCAAATTGCGCGAGCACGACCTGGAAATCAAACGAGCAAGTTAATCGATTTTAGATCGTCGCAGCGACCGCCAACACGGACAGGACCAAAAGGCACCCTGTCGACAGCAAAAACAGACCGAAGCGCACCGGTATGATGGTGTTCACCGTCGCTTGCCATAAGCTGTGCGCGATCCGAAGCGCTG
>JAUIEG010000378.1 GCA_030428745.1 Alphaproteobacteria bacterium | reverse complement strand
TCATTGATGTCGATATGAATAAAACGCGCCGGACGAGAATTGTTGAGCTTTCCACTCTCGGCGGATTTCTCGCCAAAACGAAGAACGCCCGGTGAATTGACAATCGCGGTGTCTGCGCCTGTCAGTTTGACGATCAGGTCTTCAATCTCTTTCTTGTGAAGATCGTGAAACGCCGGGTCGCGAAAATCCTTTACTTTGCTGCGATGCGAAACAAGCGCAAACCCCTCGTGATCAAGCGCTGGCGCGGCCGCGCGGCCGTCGACGAACTCCACCGTCTGCGGGTCGAGGTTCAGAATATCGCGAGACTGATCATTGGCGTGAAAGCGCGGCTTCGTCGCCATCGGCGCAGCATAATTGATCTCGGCCCGAACATTGTTGCTCATTGGGATAGTTTGACTTTACCGGCGGCGATTGAAAAGGCCGCGAAGCGAGAACAGAGACCCGGTTTCACCGCGTGTGGTTAGGCGCTTCGCCATGGGTGGCGATTGGCTGTCTGGCTCAAAAGACAGTTAGGTCTGAACGCCAACAACCGCGCTTCTCGGCGGCGTAAAAAGCGATGCGAGGCCGCAACACTTGCGAATGCTTCACAGCAATAAAAGCTAAAAGGACAGTGATTTCTATGAAAGACGTAAAGGGAAAAACAGCATTCATCACCGGCGGCGCCAGCGGTATCGGACTAGGAATCGCGAAGGCGTTTTATAATGCTGGCGCCAATCTGGTTCTCGCCGATATTCGTGACGATCATCTGAAGAGCGCTGCGGCTTTTTTTGATGATCCGGAACGCGTGTTGTGTATGAAGCTCGATGTCACCGACCGTGAAGCCTACGCCGCCGCTGCGAGCCAGGCCGAAGAGAAATTCGGCAAGATTCATATGCTGTTCAACAACGCCGGCATGGGGGTTGGCGGCCCGCTCGCGAAGCTCGGCTTTGACGACTGGGACTGGGGGCTCGGCGTGATGATCGGCGGCGTGATCAACGGCATCCAGATCGTGCTTCCCCTTATCCGCAAGCATGGCGAAGGCGGGCATATCGTCAACACCGCCTCCAAGGCGGCGCTGGTTCCGGTGACAGCGTTTTCGATTTACGGCACAGCTAAAGCCGCCATGCTTGGCCTTTCGGAATCCATTCGCGGCGAATTGGCGCCGGAAAATATCGGCGTCTCGGCCTTCTGCCCCGGGCCGGTCCAGTCGAATATCGCAGAGACCGGAAAAATCAGACCCGAAAAGTATAAAAAGGACACCGGTCTCGTTGAAACCGAACAGCAGCTTTCAGAGCGGCCTGTTTCCGATCTGTGGATGAGCGCCGATGAATGCGGCGAGCGCGTTCTGAAAGGCGTTCTCAATAACGATCTCTATATTCTGACCCATCCGGAATTCAAGAAAGGAACGGAGGAGCATTTCAACGCGATCCTGAACTCGTTCCCGGAGGAGCCGATCAATGAGGAACGCGCAAAGGCGATTGCATTTCTCTTACGCAATCCGATCTTCGACGAGATAAACGAGAAATAAATCTGGCGTCTAATGATTAAAAAAACGCGCCGGCGGTTGCCGGCGCGTTTTTCTTGGAAGCATTAAATGCTCAAGCTTATTGCCCGTAAATCTCCAGGTCTTCATTCGCTCGGGCGATGATGTAAGCACGCAGCGTCTCAAGGCTTTCCTCGTCCAGCACGCTATCGAAGGAGACCATGCCTTTTTCCGTCAGTGCGCCGCCGAGAACGACTTCCGCGAACTGCGCCTCATCATGAGGAATGACTGAATAACGCAGGTCCGGCAGAACGCCTGCGCTATGAACGGCGTCGCCATGGCAGACCCCGCAATAGCGGCCATAAAGCTCACCGCCTTGGGCGACAGCTTCCGCAGACGCCTGCAGCGGCGGCGGCGCCAGGTGGGTCGCCGCAGGAATCGGTTTGGGCGGCAAGCTTGTTCCACCGTCAAGGGCGAAAACAAGCAGGCGGCTATAGTTGGGCGATGTCGCGCCTATGGCGCCAAGCTCACCGGGCGCCAGGGCTTCGACGCCGCCCCAACCCGCCAGAACCGCCACAAATTGCCGGCCGTCGATTTCAAATGTCATCGGCGCCGCGACAACCCCGGTCTGAACATCCGTTGACCAGAGTTCGGCGCCTGTTGCTGCGTCATAGGCGGCGAACTTTCCGCCTTTTGTTCCCTGAAAAACGAGACCGCCCGCTGTGGACAGCGTGCCGCCATTGCCGGCGCCTGGGTAAGGGACGCCCCAGACTTCTTTTTGTGCGATCGGGTCCCACGCGACGAGACGCCCCCCGACTGTCGAGCTTACCGCCGCCTTGATTTGCGGATCAGCGGGCAGGGCGGCGGCTGCAAAGTCGACGCCATTGTTGAAGCCGCGCGGCTGCGGGGTGAAGTCCGGGTCGGGGAAATAGGGGAAGCCGCCAATATTGACCGGAATGTAGACGAGACCCGTCTCCGGGTTGAAGCTCATCGGGTGCCAGCTATGGGCGCCGCCCGGGCCAGGCACCGTCACGAACGGTAAGCCGGTCTGGTCGAAACGCGCTTCCGGATTTTCGATGGGTCTGCCAGTCTCGGGATCGACTCCGGTCGCCCAGTTGATTGGGGCGAAATTATTCGCCGAGATGAACTCGCCGGTCGCCGCGTCCAGCACATAGAAGAATCCGTTTTTCGGCGCCTGCATGACGACTTTGCGCGGCGCGCCGTCAATGTCGAGCGTTGCGATGATGATCTGCTGGGTAGCGGTGTAATCCCAGGTTTCGCCGGGCGTGGTTTGAAAGTGCCAGCGATAGTCTCCCGTATCCGGATCAAGTGCGACAATGGACGACAGGAACAGATTGTCTCCGCCTCCGGGACTGCGGAAGGACTGGTTCCAGGGCGAGCCGTTGCCGACTCCAATATAGAGAAGGTCAAGCTCAGGGTCATAGGCCATGGAGTCCCAGACGGTGCCGCCGCCGCCGAGCTTCCACCATTCGCCGTTCCAGGTGTTGGCGGCCATCGCCATGGCGTCGCTTTCAAACCCTTTGGCCGGATCGCCGGGTACGGTGTAAAACCGCCAGTCGATATCTCCCGTTTCAGCGTCATAAGCGGTCACATAACCGCGGACGCCGAATTCGGCGCCGCCATTGCCGATGATGACCTTGCCTTTGACGATGCGCGGCGCTCCGGTGATCGTATATGGCTTGGAGCGGTCGACGGTGACTTTGCTCCAGACCTCTTCGCCCGTGCCGGCGTCTAAAGCGATCAGCCGACCGTCTAGCGTGCCGAGAAAAAGTTTGCCGTTCCATGCGGCGACGCCGCGGTTTACGACATCGCAGCAGGCGTTCACCGCCGCCTCGCCGGGAACGTCCGGGTCGTAGGCCCACAATTCTTCGCCGGATTGCGCGTCATAGGCCTTCACTTTCGACCAGGCAGTGGTGATGTAGATCGCGCCGTCGATGACGAGGGGCGTCGCTTCCTGCCCGCGATTGGTGTCGAGGTCCTGATACCAGGCCAAGGAAAGGCGGCCGACGGTGTCGCGGTTGATGTCGTTCAGGGGACTGAAACGTTGCTCGCTGTACGTGCGTCCGTGGGACATCCATTGGCCGGGCTCGGCGTCCGCCGCCAGAAGGCGCGCCGATGTAACATTTGCGTGTTCGCGCTGCGGCTGTTCAGTTGATGGCGTCGCGGCAGTTTCCACCGCCGGGGTCGCAGTTGTATTCGTCTC
>JAUIEG010000377.1 GCA_030428745.1 Alphaproteobacteria bacterium | reverse complement strand
AAGGCGCTCATCTTTGTACGCCCCATCGGCTTTAAGCCTCGCTTAAGGGCTTTACCATATAGAACACCTGCTGGCGGCGGCCTTGCGTATCTAGGTTGCTGCCGGCATATTTATTCAGCCTTTATGCTGAACATCTCCCGCACAATTTAAACCAAATTATCGCTTGAGTTCACGCGCTGCGTTAACACGCCTCATGCAGGATGCCCTTGCGTCAGTTTGAGCGTGACAGGTGGAGGGCGCATGTTGTCTTCGATGCGTGTAATCGTCTTCGCATCGCAAAAGGGTGGGTCGGGCAAAACAACGTTGTCCGGACATATTGCGGTAGAAGCAGAGCGTCAGGGCGCAGGGCCCGTTGCGTTGATCGACACCGATCCGCAGGGTTCGCTTGCGAAATGGTGGAACGTTCGCAAGGACCCCCAGCCGGCGTTCATTCAATCGGTTTTTTCAAATCTCTTTTATGATCTCGACAGCGCCCGCGAGGAGGGCTTTCGCCTCGTCGTGATCGACACGCCGCCAGCGGTGACGCGCGCGATCTCCGAAGTCGTGAGTTTCGCCGATATTGTCGTCGCGCCGACCCGGCCAAGCCCGCACGATCTTCGCGCTGTCGGCCCGACCGTCGACATCGCCGAGGCGCGCGGCAAGCCGCTGATCTTCGTCGTCAATGGCGCGACCCAGCGTGCGCGTATTACGTCCGAAGCGGCTGTCGCGCTGTCGCAGCACGGCACCGTGGCGCCGGTCACCATTCATCATCGCGTCGACTTCGCCGCCTCCATGATTGACGGCCGCACGGTGATGGAAATCGATCCTTTCTGTCAGTCTGCGCAGGAAGTCTCGGCTCTGTGGTCCTATCTTCATGAGCGCCTTCAGCGCGCCGATGGCGGCTATCGCCAGGATGACATGAGCGGAGGAGCCTCGCAAAACCGCGTCTTTGGACGCAGGGCGGCGCAATGAACGCATACGCGCCCAACAGTTCCTCCGGCGGCGGCAATTTCGCTACCCTGACGTCGAGCCTCCTGGCTCGCAAAGGCGAGGCGCTGCCAGCGGTCGATGCGGTCGCTCATGAAGGCGTCGATGTCGAGATGCGCCCGTTGCGTCCGGCGAACAATCCGAACGGCCCGGCCAGCGTCGGCGAGGATACGATCAGCTCCATGTATCCGGCCGCAGATCGTCAGCGCGAACAGGAAATTGCGCGGGCGACAGCGGCGGCCCATGGCAATGTGGAAGTTTTGCACGCCAAAGGCGCGCGCCGCCGCGTGATCAGCGAAGCGCCGAAAGCCTGGACCATTCCGCCGCAGCGCCGGCGCCCCCACGCCACAGCAGCGCCGACGGGCATTCTCGCCCGCAAGGCCATCGTCACGCTGAAGATGCCGGCGCGCGATCTGGTGCGGCTGCGGCTTGCCGGACGCGATCTTGAAATGTCGTGCCAGGCGATCATTCTCGAAGCGCTGGAGTGCTATCTCGACGCCAATGACGTTCCGTCTGCGGAAGATGATGAGGCGATCCTGCGCGAGGTCGAGCGCCTCGTCAGCAAGGCGAAATCGAAGCGGGCGAGATAACCGCGTCCTTGACCGCCGACGGCGCACAGCCGTGATGTTTGCGGAAGGCGCGAAAAAAGGACGACCGGTCGGCATAGCCGACGGCGCCTGCAATATCACTGACCGCCAGCTTTGTATCTTTGAGAAGACGGAGCGCCGCGTCCATGCGGACCATGCCGAGAAACTGCATGGGCGTCGCGCCGGTGATGGTCTTGAAGACGCGGATCAGATGATATTGCGAAAGCCGTGCGTCGCGCGCCACATCGTTCAGGGACAAACCGGCCTCACTAAAGCGCTGCAACATTGCTTCTTTCGCGAGGCCGCAGCGACGCGCAAGCTCAACGCGGGTTGAGGGTTTGACGGCGCTGATCTGGTCGCGAGCTGCGGCGCCGGCGTCCTGGGCGTCGAGCAGCCCTGCATAAAGGAGCGCGCATTTTTCCGCATACCAGTGTTTGTTGGGCCAGTGTTTGTTGGGCCAGTGTTTGTTGGGCCAATCTTTGTCAGCCCCGCCTTCACGGGTCCGCATGGCGATCTCATCCATGAGCGCTTGCGTTTTCGCGCCGGGCAGAAGCAGGCGCGTCTCCAGCTGTCTGCCATGAGGGGCGCGGCCGCTACGTCCATCGCTGTCGAGCGCGCTTTGGGCGGCGCCGTCGGTGATCCAGTGCGGAAAGGAAATCATGTTGGAGCGAAACGGCGTTTCGCCCATCGCCGCATAGGCGTAACGCGCGCCGCGCGCCAGCGTAAGCGCGCCCGCCGAGAGAAGCTTCAGCGGACGTCGCGCGCCTTGCAGCGCATATTCTTCCATGCCGCCTGAAAGCCAGGTGATCGCCGCGCAGGACCAGTCTTCGTTGTAGGCATCTGCGATGTCGAAGCGTTCGCGGTGCATCGCGCCGGAATAAAACATGCCTTCCAGGGGCGTGCGTGCATAAAGCGCGTTGAGCTCAGCGGCGTTCTGTGGCGGCGTGGTCAAGATCTGCATAATTGTTGTTGCCGTTCTTGCGTATTTGGCCTTGCAGCGGAGTTTACGGCTTCGTCCGGCGTCGCGCCAGCCTATTGTCGGGCGCAATCAGTGTTGCAGCGACGGGAGAACAGTTATGGCACGGGTTTTTACGGTCGCCCTCATATCGGCTCTGTCCTTTGCTTGCGCGCCTGCTGCGGAGACCCCGCCGCCGGCCCCGGCGCCGGCAATAGAGGAGGGAAGTTGGGCGGAGGCGCTGGGCGCCGGGATCACCGACGCCTATGCTGCGCCCGAACATCGCGCTTTCGATTTCTGGATCGGCGAGTGGGACGCCAACTGGCGTAGCCGGCCGGAAGGCGAATTCTATCATGAGAAAGAAGGAAGCTGGACGCATCAGCGGGTCTTTCCCGCGCTCAGCGGCAAGGCGCTGATCGAGCTTGCCTGGGCGCGCGACAAGCCTGGAGAGCCGAGCCAGCGTGGATTTTCGATCCGCTATTACGATCCGGCGCGTGAACGCTGGGTGATGGCGCAGAACTGGCCCAATGCGCAAAATCAGGGCGGCGCGTTTACCGATCAGTTGATTGGCGAAGACCATCTCGGCCGATTGACCATGTATTCGATTGTCGAGCGCCCGCAGGAAGACGGATCGTTAAGCGTTGCGCATCGGCGTTATAATTTCACCGATATCCGGCCGGGCGTCAGCTTCCGTTGGGACGGCTCCAACACGCCTGACAAGGGCGCGACCTGGTTCACCTGGAATGTGGTGGATTTTCACCGGCTTCGTGACGTGGACCCGTTTGGCGAAGCGGGAACGGATTTCCCCGGCGTTCATGAAAAAACACTGTGTACGGAAGAACCCCACGGCGCCATGAACGGACTTGCCGGCGACTGGGAGGGCGTGCGCGCCGATGCGTCCGGCGCTGAGGCGCCCGCGCGGCTCTCCGCCGGCCTTGTGCTCGATGGCTGCGGCGTTCTTGCCGCGCTGGAAACGCAGGACGCCCGCGAAATTCTGGCGGCGGGGTATTACGAACGGTTCGGGAAATGGGCGATCTTTCGTCTGGATGACCGGCCGGGAACAACGCATTCCTATTTTGTTTCCGACGCGGCGGGTGAGGGCGCTGTCTTCGCCGAAGCTAAACAGCTGGCCATCGTCGATGAGTTCGCGCCTTATCTGAGAGCGGCGTCGTTCGACGCTGACGCGGCGGG
>JAUIEG010000376.1 GCA_030428745.1 Alphaproteobacteria bacterium | reverse complement strand
ATTATATGGCGCTTATCAGGCTCGAAGATTTACGGCGTCAGCGTCTGGCTCATAGCCCGAGCCTTGACGACATGATTGCGCTGGAAGCGTCTCGTGCGGAAAATGGCGATCCGGTGGCGGCCTGGCGGCTTGCTGAACGCTTTGAGACCGGCGACGGCGTTGCGGTTTCACTGGCCGATGAGGCGAAATGGCTGGAAGTCGCAGCCGAGGCGAGTACAGCTCATTTTCCCAAGGCGCCGGAGGCGGCTTATCGGCTTTGCATGTTGAACGCGCTTGAAGGCGAGATGCAAAATCCGGCGGCTGCCCGGCGCTGGTGCGCCCAGGCGGCCCAAAACGGCCACGCCGGCGCGACCATCGTTCTTAAAAGGCTGGCGCAACTGCAGGACTGATTAAGTTCCCTTTCTTTCGCCGGGCGCTGGGACGGGCAGTTGAAATTATCGGCGCTGCGCGCGACAATGCGGGTGTAGCCGCACCCCGCACCTTCTTGTTCGCAATCTTGTGACCAACCCTTCAACGCCTTCAGGCGACACACCCCCTCCCGCGAGCCAGTCGCTGGATGAGCAGATTGCTGCGGCGATGGCCGCAGAACGCGCGGGCCAGGCCCATGGGGCGACAGGGAAGGTCCTGAAGCACGCGCTGCTGGACCTTCGCCGCCAGACCATGCGGGATGTCGTTCGCGGCGACAGGATTGCGGCGCGGCTGTCCAGAGGCGTGGACAACATTGTCCGGACCTTGTTCCTTTTGTCGAAAGATGGGATCGCCAAGGAAATCGCCGTTTGCGCCGTGGGCGGATATGGCCGATCGGAGCTTGCGCCTTTCTCGGACATTGATCTTTTGTTTCTTCACCGCCCGCAGGCGGAAAAGACGCTGCGCGATACGCTTAATAAGCTTCTCTATCCTTTGTGGGATTCCGGCGTGAAGCTGGGATATGCGGCCCATACGCCGGCGAGCGCGGTGGAGTTCGCGAAAGGCGACATGGTCGCCCGCACGGCTTATCTGGACGCGCGTTTTCTATGCGGCGCCAAGGATGTTTACGACGAATTCCACGAGGCTTACGATAAGCTTCGCCGCAGGAGCGTTCCGGAGTTTGTCGCGGCCAAGCTTGAAGAACAGAGCGAGCGACAGGCGAAATCTTTTGAAACGCGGTATCTCGTCGAGCCGGATATAAAAGAAGGCAAGGGTGGGTTGCGCGATTTGCAGACCATCCGCTGGATTTACCGTTACGCCTTTGGCGACATTTTGAATGACAAGGCGACCGCGGATAAAATCGTCGGCAAGGCTGAGCGCCAGACCATCATCAAGGCGAAGCGATTTTTATGGTCGGTAAGGGCGCATCTCCATGACCTGCGCGGGCGCGCCGATGAAAAGCTGACCTTTGACGTTCAGCCGGAAATCGCCGCGCGGCTCGGCTATGCGGACCGCTCGAACATGACGGCGGCCGAACGGTTGATGAAACACTATTTCGTCAATGCTGTGGAAGTGGGACGTCTCACAAGGATTTTGTGCACCCGGCTTGAAGAAGAGCGCACCATGCGCCTTCCACGCCTTCCCAAACTGCTGCCGAAAGCGCTGCAAACGGATGAGGCGCCGGGAAAACCCAATCTGCGCATCAAGAATGGCCGTCTTGATTTTGAAAGCCCGGCGAAGGCGCGCCGTCAGCCACGGGATTTCTTCAGGCTTTTTCGGGCCTTCGGCAAACAGCCCAAGTTTGATTTTCATCCCGACGCCTTGGCGTTAATCGCCTATGAAGTGCCACGCGTGACGCTTGAGGTGCGGCGGGACCCTGTCATCGCGAAATTGTTTGCGGGTATTTTGACCGACAGCGAAGATCCGGCGCGGGTGCTGCGCATCATGACCGAGACTGGCCTGCTCGGGAAATACATTCCGGCTTTCGGTTCGATTGTGGGGCGTATCGATTACGGGCTTTACCGTCGCTTCACGCTCGATGAACATGTGCTTCGCTGTGTAAGTTTGCTGGCGGGGATTCATCGCGGAGAGTTGCAGGATGACCATCCGATCGCCACGCATATCGTTCGCAATGCGGACAGTCCGCTTCTCTATTTTTATGGAGTCCTGCTTCATGAGGCGCGCTGGTCGCTGAAAGAGCCGTCGGCGGATGCTTGCGAAAAGCTTGTGATCAGAGTGACCAAGCGTCTCGGATTATCGCCGGACGACGCCGCGCTGGCCGGCTGGGCGGCGGCGCGCCATTTGATGCTGGTGCGGACGGCGGAGCGCCGCAACCTCACGGAAGCACACGCGATATCTGAGTTTGCGCAGTCGGTCGGGTCGCGTGCGCATCTTGATCTGATGCTCGTGTTGTCAGTCTGTCATTTGCGTGTGGTGGGTCTTCAATCCTGGGATGAGATGACGCGCCGGCGCCTTTCCGAGCTGTATGATGCGACGGCGTTGTGGTTCGAACATGGCGAGGCGGCGCTGGAGAAAAAGCTCGCGGATCGCGCCGTCCTGGTGCGCCAGGAGGCGCATGGACGTCTTACAGGCTGGAGCGCAGAGCAAAAGAATGCGTTTTTGAATCGCCTCGACGATTCAATGATGCGCTCTCTCGATCCGGATATCATCGTTCGATTTGCGACGCTCGCGCGCGCTGCGGAAAAGGACGCGGCCAACAGCGCTGTTGTCGTGACGCCGCGCGATGGAGATCTTGAGGCGATTGTCTATACCGATGACCGCGCGGGCTTGCTTGCCGATCTTGCGGGCGCCGTCGCATCGACAGGCATGAGTCTCAGAACGGTGCAGGCGCTCACCACCAATGACGGTAAGGCGATCGATATTTTCATCGTCCAGTCGCCCGACGGCACCCCCGTTGAAGATATGGAACAGGGACGCCGGCTCCATGAAGCGCTGTTGTCCGCCGCTTCGGCGCATCCCGAAAAGCCGCCGGAGCTGCGCCGGCGCATTGGGGACCGGCGCGGCATCTTTTCTGTGGAGCCGAATGTGCGGATTGAGGCCGGGGCCTCAACAGAGGCGACCGTGGTGGAGACCGAGGGGCTCGACCGGCCGGGGCTTCTCTTTGAACTGACGCAGGCGCTTGGCCAGGAGGGGGCGACGATCACCTCCGCCCATATTTCGACTTATGGCGAACGCGCTGTGGACGCGTTTTACCTTCAGAACCGGGATGGCGGGAAGCTGAGCGACAAGGCTGCGCTCGCCCGCATTAAAAAGGCTCTGGGCGAGGTGTTGGCGTCTGGTTCTGAGGCGTGAACCGGTCTAATCCGGCGAAATCCATGAGCGGCAATATTTTCAAATCCCTGGCGACAGTTAGCGGCATGACCATGATCAGCCGCGTTCTCGGCTTTGTCCGCCAGATTTTCATGGCCGGTATTATCGGGGCTGGCGGCAATCCGGTGGCGGATGCTTTCTGGGCGGCCTTCCGCTTGCCGAACATGTTCCGGCGGCTTTTCGCCGAAGGGGCCTTTCACGCCGCTTTTATCCCGATGTTTCAGGGCCGGCGCGTTGAGGGTGATGAACGTGACGCAAAAGCCTTCGCCGAAGAGGTTCTTTCCGGCCTTATCTTTATACTGACGATTTTGACCGCCCTGGTGGAAATCGCCGCGCCGGCTTTTGTCTTCCTGCTGGCGTCCGGTTTCGAAGACAATCCGGAGAAATTTGCACTGACGACGTTCTACACGCGCATCATGTTTCCCTATCTGATGATGATGTCGCTCGTCGGGCTTTACAGCGGC
>JAUIEG010000375.1 GCA_030428745.1 Alphaproteobacteria bacterium | reverse complement strand
TCAGATCGACCTTGTAAATTTCGCCCGTATCCGTGTTGAGATTGGCGAGATAGCCGGTCCGCTGGCCAACAAACCAAACCGAATTGGCGCTCTCCGCATAGGGATCGCGGGGGCGCGAACTCTCATAAGGAACTTCCCATTCGCGGATGTCGACCGTTTCCGCCGCCCATGCCGGCGACAGGAGCGCGCACAAAGCCGCAGCGGCTCTGACGAATTTCATTTCAAACCTCCCAGCCTCCCCCGGGATTCATGGCGCAAGTCATAGCATGACTGGCGCGGCGGGCGGCATATGAGGAGTTAAAACTTTCGTTAGATTGCCGCTAACCCGCCACGGTTCTGAGGCGCGAGAAATGCTCATCCCAGCCCTTGTCGTGATTGGCGCCCATGCCGAGAGGATCATCTTCATATTTTTCCCAGCCCTCATGGACGAGTGTAAGGATCGTGCCGCCTTTCACCGCCTCCAGCGTCCAGGTGCAGGTGGTTTCAACGCCCTTGAGATGATCGTGGGTGAAGGTGTGGACGAGCCGCTCCGGCTTTTTCATTTCCAGCACTTTTCCCCAACACAGCTTTTCGCCGTCCTTGCCATGGCTGTTGGTGACGAGGGTCCAGTCGCCGCCGTCTTCGAGATCCGCAGCGCCGCGATGAAACCAGAGCGCGAGCTGGTCCGCCTCGGTCAGGAATTTCCAGACATGCTCCGGCGGCGCCTTCAGAAAAAGCGTTTTGACGATCTTCATGCTCATTGTGTTTTCTCCACGACGTTTTTGAGTTGGGCGAGGCGGTCGTCCCAGAAGCGGTCGAAATAATTCAGCCACTCGGCGGTCTTCAGCGCTTGCGGATTGAGGCGGTTGATGCGTTCACGGCCCTTTGTCTCGACCGAAATCACGCCGCCCTCCTTCAGGATGGCGAGATGTTTCGCGACGGCTGGCCGCGTCATATCGAACTCAGAGGCGATGTCGGCGATGGGGCGCGGCCCGTCGGACAACATGGAAATGATCGCCCGCCGGGTCGGGTCGGCAAGCGCCCGAAAAACGGGCTGGGCGTGATCGGAAGCGAGCATGTCTTCGGCCTCAATATAAAACCTTATGGTTTCATTTTATATGAAACCTTTTGGTTCTATGTCAAGCGTCAGTCAGTTGCTCCAGCCAGCTCGAATATAGCGGGGTCTTTTGCTTCATCACTTCCCACAGCCACACCATTCGATCCGCAAACCAGATTTTGGCGACTGCCGCGAAATGCCAGGCGAGAAAAGCCAGCCAGAAATTTTGCGTGACGAACCCAATTATCGAAAGCCCCGCCATAATGGCCGAAAGCCATGTGGTCACAGCCGCCACCCGCGAGAATCCCACGGGAATCGGGACTTCTTTACGGTTGAGCCAAACCCGCTCACCCAGAACGACCTTGGTCATCCATGCATTTGCCTGTTTCGGCTTGGGGAAAATCCGCGGATTAAGCCATAACCAGACCGCCAGCAGGGCAATCGGGGCCAAAGACTTCCATCCGATCCAGACATGGCTCCAGATCGCCAGAAACAGCAATGGCGTCGTCGCCATTCGGCTCCATCCGCTCAGGGGATTGGCGTGGCGCATCCAAACCGTGTCGGACATGCCCATTAGGCGCTGCGCCGTTTCGCCCAATTTATTATTCATGTCAGCTCCGCTTACCGTTCCAGACTATGTCGCCATCATCGTCGGGACGGTTCAAAATCGGTGAAATTTTTCTTGGAGAATATCGCCTTTCGCGGGCGCGGCGCCCTTCCCCTTGGCCCCGCCTTCCCCTAAGACACCGCTTTAACCGACAATTGATTCCATATTCCCGTGCGCGAGCGGCCGCCCTGGTCTTGCTCGCTTGGCGCGGGGTTGCGCGCGAGTAACGTATGCCTAAACGCACTGACATTTCCTCCATCCTCATTATCGGCGCCGGGCCCATTGTCATCGGCCAGGCTTGTGAGTTCGATTATTCCGGGGTGCAGGCGGTGAAGGCGCTGAAGGAGGAAGGCTACCGGGTCATCCTCGTCAATTCGAACCCGGCGACGATCATGACCGACCCGGAACTTGCGGACGCCACCTATGTGGAGCCCATCACGCCTGACTTCGTGGAAAAAGTGATCGCCAAAGAGCGGCCCGACGCACTGCTCCCCACCATGGGCGGTCAGACGGCCCTCAACTGTGCGCTTGACCTGGAACAGGCGGGCGTTCTCGAAAAGTATAATGTGGAGATGATCGGCGCGCGCGCGGACGTCATTGAGAAAGCCGAAGACCGCAAAAAATTCCGCGTCGCGATGGAAAAGATCGGCCTTGAAAACCCGCGCTCCGCCATCGCCGCCGCGCCCGCGATCAAAAACGACGCCGGCAAGACGATCGGTTACGACCGCGCCAGCGGCGTCGCCAACGCCATGCAATATCTCGACGACATCGGCCTGCCCGCGATTATCCGTCCCGCCTTCACGCTCGGCGGCACCGGCGGCGGCGTCGCTTACAACCGCGAGGAGTTCGAACATTTCGTCCGCACCGGCATTGAAGCCTCGCCGGTGGGACAAGTGCTGATCGATGAAAGCCTGTTGGGTTGGAAAGAGTTTGAGATGGAGGTCGTTCGCGACAAGGCGGACAACTGCATCATCGTCTGCTCCATCGAAAACGTCGATCCCATGGGCGTTCACACCGGCGACTCCATCACGGTGGCGCCGGCGCTGACGCTTACCGACAAAGAATTTCAGATCATGCGCAATGCGTCGATTGCGGTAATGCGCGAAATCGGCGTTGAGACCGGCGGATCGAATGTGCAGTTCGCCGTAAACCCGGAAAATGGCCGCCTCGTGGTCATCGAGATGAATCCGCGCGTGTCCCGTTCGTCGGCGCTGGCCTCGAAAGCGACAGGTTTCCCGATTGCGCGCGTCGCCGCGAAACTCGCGGTCGGCTATACGCTCGACGAACTCGACAATGACATCACCGGCGCGACGCCGGCGGCATTCGAGCCGACCATCGATTATGTGGTAACGAAAATTCCGCGTTTCGCTTTCGAGAAATTCCCCGGCGCTGAAGCGACGCTTTCGACCGCGATGAAATCCGTGGGCGAGGCCATGGCCATCGGCCGGTCTTTAGCGGAATCCATGCAAAAGGCGCTGCGCTCGCTCGAAACCGGTCTTTGCGGCCTCGATCCCATCGAGATCCCCGGTCTTGGCGAAGGCGACGACGCCAACGCATTTCGTGCGGCGCTCGCCGCGCCGACGCCGGACCGGTTGCGCGTCACAGCGCAGGCGTTCCGCCACGAACTGCCGCTGGAGCAAATCCGCTCCATCACTCAATATGACCCGTGGTTCCTGGAACAGATCGCAGAGATCGTCGCCGCCGAACGCCAGGTTGCGCGCGAGGGCCTGCCCGACGACGCTGAGGCGCTCCGCGCGCTCAAAGCCATGGGCTTTTCCGACAAGCGCCTCGCCCAGCTGTGTGACGGGACTGAAAAAGAAGTGCGTGATCACCGGCGCGCGAAAAACGTCCATCCCGTTTTCAAGCGCATCGACACTTGCGCTGCAGAGTTCGCGGCCAAGACCCCCTACATGTATTCCGCCTACGAACCATCTTTCGCTGGCGCGCCCGCCTGTGAGTCCACCCCGTCCGACCGGAAAAAAGTCATCATCCTCGGCGGCGGGCCGAACCGCATCGGCCAGGGCATTGAGTTCGATTATTGCTGCTGTCACGCGGCCTTCGC
>JAUIEG010000374.1 GCA_030428745.1 Alphaproteobacteria bacterium | reverse complement strand
CGGAGATGGAGGCGCGGCTTGAAAAAGCGGACTCCGTTTTGTCCGCCCATCCTGGCCTTGTTCTCGTCTGGGAGGATGATACCGACAGTTTGAGCGCCGGCTGGGGCGAACCGAAAATTCTCGGCGGCCCGGCCGCCCTCGCCTCGCTCTTGTCCTTTTCCAAGGAAGGCGAAAACGCCAAGACATCGCCCGTTGACCGGCTATTGAATGCGCTTGGCGCCCTGCCGCTTCAGGATGACGACGCGGAAAAGCCGGAGCCCTTGCACGACAAGATCGCAAATCTGCGCGCCCATGGCGTTGCGTTCTCCGGCAATGTGGTCACCGCCGACGGCCGCTCCATCGAAGTCGACGGCCGCGTCGCCGGCGGACAGGTGGCCCTCTGGATCACTGACCCGGCGGTGCGCATGGCCGAAGACGGCGCCGTTATCGGCGCGTTCCGTGAGCGCGCCGTCGACCTGCACGGCGCTCACGCGCTTCTTGAACGTTCGCCAACGCCCGCCTGGCGGCGCAATGCGGACCTGCAACTCGTCTGGGTGAACCGCGCTTACGCCGATGTGGTCGAGGCGCCGAACGCCGCTGACGTCATCAAGCAGCAGATCGAACTCGACAATTCCATCAGGAAGCTCGCCTCCACCGCCGCATCCGAGCGCAAGGCCAATGAAGGCCGCGCCGTGATCAATTCGCGCGGCGAACGGCGCGTCTTCCGCATTGTCGAAACGCCGCTTCACGGCTCAGGCGATGCGGCGCTGGGCGGCGTCGCCATTGACGTCACCGAACTCGACAAGGCGAAATCCGATCTTAAACAACAGATCGAGGCGAACCAGCGCACGCTCGACCAGATCCAGACCGCCGTCGCAATTTTCGGCGCAAGCCAGAACCTCATCTATTACAACCGCGCTTTTCAGGAGCTGTGGTCCCTCGACGACGCAGAACTTTCGGGCCGTGTCTATCATGGCGAAGTGCTCGACCATTTGCGCATGAAAGGCCGCCTGCCCGAACCTTCCGACTATGACGACTGGAAGGAACAGCAGCTTGCTCTTTATACGGAAGGTCTCGTCGAGCCTGGCGCTGAACGCCTGGGCGGCGCGCCGGACGAGATCTGGCGCCTGCCCGACGGTCGCACAATCCGCGTCGGACGACTGCGTCATCCATTGGGCGGCGTCATGCTCGCCTTTGAAGACATTACTGAAAAGATTTCGCTCGAAGCGCAGTTCAACACCCAGATCAAGGTGCAGAAGGCGACGCTCAACAATCTCGCCGAGGGTGTCGCCGTGTTCGGCGGCGACGGAAAACTCAGGCTCTACAACAAGGCGTTTCAGAAGCTCTGGCGGCTTGATGCGCGCCATCTCGACGCCGAGCCGCATATTGACGCCATTCTTGACGGGCTGAAAAAACTCGCGCGCGAGGCTGACGCCTCTTTCGATGCGCTGCGCCGCTCTATTGTTTCGAAAGCCCATGAAGATCGCCAGACTTACGAGTTCCGCGAAATTCGCCTTGCGGACGGACGCACGATTGCGATTGGCGCGGAGCCCCTGCCCGATGGCGCGACGCTCGCCCATTTCATCGACGTCACGGATTCCAAAGAGCGTGAGAAAGAACTGAAGGAGCGCAATGCGATCCTTGAAAACGCGGATCGCCTCAAATCGAAATTCGTCGATCACGTTTCCTATCAATTGCGCACGCCGCTCTCGACCATCATCGGTTTTTCGGAAATGCTCGACGGTCAGATGTTCGGCGTCCTCAACGACCGCCAGAAAGATTACATCGCGTCGATCCTGTCCGCGTCCTACCATCTGCGCGATCTCATCACCGACATTATCGACCTCGCCGCGATTGACGCCGGCCAGCTCGATGTGAAGTTCCAGAAAACCGACATCCGCAAACTTCTTGAAAGCGCCGCGACCTTCGCAGCTCTCAAAGCCGAAGACACGCAGGTCGCGCTCAAAGTCGAGTGCCCCAAGGACATCGGTGAAGCGGAGCTCGATGAAAAGCGCATCAAACAGGTGCTGTTCAATCTCCTGTCCAACGCCTTCGCCTATACAGGGCCCGGCGGCGCGGTCACTATCGGCGCCCAGCGCGTCGGCAAGGCGGTGAAAATCTGGGTTTCCGACACGGGCCGCGGCCTGTCGCCGACGGATCAGGCGCGCGCCTTCGACGCTTTTGAAAGCCGCGGGCCTTCGGCGGGCGCCGGGCTCGGCCTCGCCCTCGTCGAACGCTTCGTGAAGCTCCACAATGGATGGGTGCGCATGGAATCGAAGGAAGGCCAGGGCGCGGTGGTGACCTGCTTCCTGCCCGAACCGGTCGCCGGCAATGAAGCGGCGGCCTCCGGCGACAAGGGCGAGCCCGAGAAAGCCTCCGACGCGACAGCGAAAAAGAAACCGGCGCGCAAACGCGCCAAACCCCGCAGCACCGGCGAAGCCCCGGCCCGACCGCAAGCTGCTGAATAGGCGGCCCAATTTATAGCCCGGGCGGCGATTGTCGCTTTTTATCGCCCTAGCCCCTTTTTCGCCCGGTTCCCGGCGTTAGAGTGCCCCCATGTTGGCAGCCCTTTTTCTTCTTCTCGCCGCACCGGCGGAAACCTTGAGCCCGCGCTATGCGGACTGCATCACGCTGATCGAAGCCGATCTGGAGCTTGGCCGCATCGCCGCGCAGCAATGGGTGGGCGAAGGCGGCGGCGCGGAAGCGCGCCATTGCCTTTCCGTCGCCGATCTTAAAGCAGGGTTTCCAAAACTCGCGGCGGTGCGCCTTGAAGAGATCGCCCAGCGTAATGACGCGGGCGATGATTATGTGCGCGCGCGGCTTTTGTCTCAGGCCGCGAATGCGTGGCTAGAAGGCGAAGAACCGGACCGCGCCGAAGCCGCGCTCAATCAAGCGATGGCGCTTGTCCCGGACAGCGCGGAGCTGCAACTCACCGCCGCCAAAGTCTACGCCGCGCAGAATCGCTGGCAGGAGGTCGTCACCGCCGTTTCAACGGCTGAAGACGGCGCGTTTGTCAGTGCGGAAACTTATGTGCTGCGAGGCAAGGGCCGTTTTATCGTCGGTGCCTACGAAGATGCGGCGCAAGACGTTGTCGCCGCCCTCACCCTCGACCCCACAAATATTGATGCGCTCGTCCTGCGCGGCGATCTCGCACAGGTGGGAATCGACATCGACGTTTTTCTTGAGCCGTCGCGGCAAGAATAAACAGTCTTTTGGCGTTTCCACCTCGACGCACGGGGAAAATCAGCCCACAGCCTCTCCCGGGGAGGCTTGTTAACCTTTGATTAAGGATTGTTGCCTCCGATGGGTTAACAAGAGGTTGGGCGAAAGGTCAGCGCCATGACAAGCGCATCATTGCAGGGCGAATCGGTTCGCGAACTCCAGGAGCGCATTGCGCGCGAAGCCGGCGCGCCGCGTCCACGCCGCAATCCGGGCATTTCCCGCGCCGCGCGCCTCAATCTCATCGACATTCTCTCACGTTGGAGCGGACCAGGCCTCGCGCTTGTCGCCGGCATTGGCGTCTATCTCGCCATTCTTTCGGGGCGCACCCATCCGGGCCGCGCAACCGCCTGGGCGCTGATGCTGCTCGGGGCGCTCTGGGTGACGCGCCGCCTCAGAAGCGATTTTCGCGCCGGCGGGCGCCTCGCCTCGCGGCCTTTCCGCTGGCGGGCGTCGTTTACGGCCAGCCTCAGCGTTCTCGGCGTTATTCTCGCTTCGGCGCCTATTC
>JAUIEG010000373.1 GCA_030428745.1 Alphaproteobacteria bacterium | reverse complement strand
CACACAGCACGCATATTCGCGTCACCATCCCGATAAGGCAGCAGCGGTATGACCGCCGCGACATTGACGATCAATGCGACGAACGCGAAGACGCCCATCAAGCCGGCTTCGACAGGCGAGTCGTTAAAGAGTCTAATCAAAGTGCTGCCAAGCACCCATGCGCCGAGCAGCCCGAGAAAAAGCCCCTGCATGAGCGCAGAACGCGCGCGCCATGCGATCGACCAGCCGATCGCCAACAATCCCAGAAACGTAATCGAACCGTCGCCGAGAAAATCGAGCGCGTCAGCTTTCAAGGCTTGTGAATTCGCCAAAAAGCCGCCGACAATTTCCACGAGCCCGTATGCAACGTTCAGCCCGACGACAATCCACAACGCGCGCCGATAACCAGGGGATCGAATCAATTCTTTATCAACGACGCAGCAATCTTCGTCATTCATATCAGACATCTCAGATAACAATGGTTGGAAATTCAGGGTGACTATTTCGCACCAACAACAGATTCATGCTAAAATTCACTTCTATTACTAACATCTTGATCCATATCATCTCACGGCGATGCATTATAAATGCTACAGCAACTGGAGGTTCAAGAGGCCGCCGAATGGCTTCTCGCTTTAAAATTGATTGATTTCAACTCAGGGTCAGTACGCAGCGATCTCGCCTAGACGAATAATCAGCTCACCGACTGGTCCACTGCCCCGAGATCGCCAAGCGGATACGCCGTCGGCAACGAGTCTCTATAGGCCAACAATCTCAATGCATTTGCGACGACAATGAGGGTCGATCCCTCATGCACCAGAACAGCTGGCCCGATGCCAAGCCCGAGAAGCGTCGCAGGAATAAGAACCGCAACAATGCCCAGACTGACCCAAAGGTTCTGACGGATGATGCGGCTGGTCGCGCGACTGAGCCCGACCACGAATGGCAGCGTTTCGAGATCATCCGCCATAAGCGCAATGTCTGCGGTCTCCAATGCAACGTCGGAGCCTGCCGCGCCCATAGCGATGCCAACGGTTGCATTCGCCATCGCCGGCGCATCGTTGACGCCGTCGCCCACCATCGCAACTCCTCCCGCTTCCTTCAGTTCTTTGATTTTTTCGACCTTGTCTTGCGGCATGAGGTCGCCGAACGCCTGATCGAGGCCGACCTGGCGTGCAATTGCGTCCGCCACATTTTGATTGTCGCCCGAAATCATCATCATTTTCGAGACGCCGACATCGCGCAGGTGTTGGATAACCCGTCTGGCAGCGGATCGCGGCGTGTCCATCAACCCCAGAGCGCCGAGATACGAATTGCCACGCCGGACAATCATCGTCGTCCGCCCCCGCGCCGACATGCTCTTGACGATCGCCCGCAGATCATCAGGCAACGGCGTTCCATCTGACTCAGTGAACAGAGCGGTTTTTCCGATATGGACAAGCTCCCCGTCCAGTCTTGCTGACACGCCCCGACCCGTGATGCTTTTGAATTCAGTCGCATTGCGTTCAACGGTTCCCATTCGCTCTTTAACGTCGCGAACGATGGCCTCGGCGAGCGGATGGTCGCTTAACGCTTCAACAGCCGCGGCGACGCGAAGAAGCTCCGTTTCTGTGACGCCGGCAGAGGGCGTGATTTCAACGAGCTTCGGCTCTCCCGATGTCAGCGTGCCAGTCTTGTCAAATGCAATTGAATCGAGACGCCCCAGAGCTTCCAGCGGCGCGCCTCCCTTGATTAACACGCCGCCGCGCGCGGCGCGGGCAACACCGCTCAGAATCGCGCTGGGCGTTGCAATCGCGAGGGCGCAGGGGCTGGCCGCGACCAGCACCGCCATCGACCGGTAGAAACTCTGCGCCGGGTCCTCGTCGAGAACGAGCCACGACAAAGCCGTTATGAAGGCGAGCATGACGACACATGGAACAAATATTTTCTCAAACTTTTTTGTGAAACTTTGCGTCGGCGACTGCCGGGTCTCGGCGGCGCTGACCATGTCGATTACGCGTGCGAGGGTCGATTCCGAGGCGCGCCGGGTCACCTGTATTTCGAGACTCCCGGCGCCGTTGATGGAACCGGCGAAGACCTTATGCGCCGGCTTGACGCCTTCGGGTTTTTCCGCGGCGGCGGCGGCATCTTTCACTGGCGATTTATCAACCGGGACGCTCTCGCCGGTGATGGGCGCCTGATCGATGCTACTCTCGCCTTTGATAACAAACCCGTCTGCAGGAACGCGCTCATTGGACCTTATGACGACGATATCGCCATCCTTCAACTCTTCGACTGGGATTGTAACTTCCTCGCCAGCGCGCCGGACCAGCGCTTCCTCCGGCGCGAGGTCCGCTAGCGCAGCGATCGCATTGCGCGCCCGCGCCATTGCGTAATTTTCGAGGGCGTGTCCGATGCTGAACAGGAACAGGAGAAACGCGCCTTCCGCCCATTCTCCCAGGATCGCGGCTCCGCCGGCGGCGACGAGCATCAGGAAATCTATCTCGAATTTGCCCTGCGAGATTTTGCCCAGCGCCTCCTTCAGCGTGAAATACCCGCCGAAAAAGTATGCAGCTAGGAACAGCCCAAATGCCGCGGATTCTGGCATCGCCGATATCTTCGGCCCAAGCCAGCCAGCAAGAAGCGCAGCGCCGCACAGCAATGAAAAGGCGAGTTCCGCCCGGCCATGCAACAACCTGTTTAGCCAGTCACCGTGCTGATGCTCGTCTTTTGCGGTGTTGTCGGTTGGCTGATTTTCTTCGTTCACGGTAGGAATTCCTCGAAGAGGCTATTGAGTTGGTGCAATAAGAGTAACGATGCTGACATTTGCGTACTGATTACAGTTGTCAAAAAGTTCAGGCGGAGCCGCCGGGTTAGGGGGACGAACCCGGCGGCTCCTTCTGGCTACGTAGGGCGATCGCACGCGCAGGAAGTAAGCGCTTTCGCCCGCTCGCAAATCAAAACAAGTCAACGAATTGCGAGACCAGAAGCAAGTGACTTAGAACGGAATTGCCGCCGTGATATTGCTCACATAAATGAATCCCGATTCCTCCATATCGGTTTTCCCATTTGCGCGAATGAGTTCGGTCGCCTCGGAAAGGCGGTCGTCTTCGCAAACCAGCTCCAGCTTCACCTCCGTGATCACTCGGTCGCCGAGCTCCGTTGAATATTGCTGTTCTTTTTCGTCGAGCGCCTTGACCATGCCCTTGACGTCGACTGCCGTCATGTTGGCGAAGCCGCCTTTGCGCAAGGCGCGAACGACGCTCGCGGCCCGGCTGCGGTGAACAAATGCTTTAATCTCAATCATTTTCGTACTCCTTTCATTCGGCTGCTTTCGCGTGCGCCTCGGCGAGTTCGAGATCGCCGCGAGACGGCGGCGCCTGCGATTTTCGCCCGCGTGTTTCCATCCACTCATAAATCACCGGCAACAGGATCAATGTGAGTGCGGTCGAGGTCAGCAATCCACCGACAACAACCGAAGCCAGAGGCCGCTGTGTCTCGGCGCCGACGCCTGTCGAAAGCAGCATGGGGACAAGGCCCAGTATCGCGACGCTTGCGGTCATCAGCACTGGGCGAAGTCTCAATTCAACGCCGCGCCTAACGGCATCGCGGACATTGTATCCGGCATCGCGCTGTTCATTGATGAAACTGACGAGGACGATGCCATTGAGCATGGCGACTCCGAAGACCGCGATAAACCCGATCGCTGACGGCACCGATAGATATTGTCCAGTGATGAAGAGTGCGAACAATCCT
>JAUIEG010000372.1 GCA_030428745.1 Alphaproteobacteria bacterium | reverse complement strand
GAAGAAAAGGCTGTTGTTAGCGCGGATGCGCCAGGCGAATGGTATTCACCGACCCAGCCTTTTCCGGCAAAGCCGCCTCAATTATCCCGCGGCCACTGGACGCCTGACGACATCGTGACAGTTGACGATACGAATGAAGATCATGTCGCTGCATGTCATGCGCTCCTTGAGAGTTATGGCGGCGCTTTTTTCAATGCGGGCTCCTTCACGCCCTTCTTTCTGCATGAAGAAGGAAAGCCGGTTAAAGCGTCCATCAACATGCCGCACAATGGCGGCTCTAATTGGGGCGGCAGTGCGGCGGACCCGAGCACCGGCTATGTGTTCGTGAATACCAGCGAAGGCGGCAGCATCGGCTGGATCGAAAAACGAAAAGCCGGCGGTGATTATGGCCGCGGCACGCAAGGCTCAACGCAACTTTATGACCGGGGCAGTCTCGCAGGTCCGGGCGCCTACTCATCCTTTAGCGCCGACTTTGAGGATGAAAACGGACAGAAAGTCACCTTGCCATGCATCAAGCCGCCCTGGGGCCGGCTTTTCGCCATCGACGCCAATACAGGAGAGATCGCCTGGGAAACGCGGCTCGGCGTGAGTGAGGCGCTGCCAGAAGACAAGCAGAACACAGGAACGTTAAACACGTTCGGCGGGCCGATTGTAACGGCGGGCGGCCTCGTTTTTATCGGCGCCACAAACGATCATCATTTCCGCGCTTTCGATGCGAAAACGGGTGATGAGCTGTGGAGCGCCGAGCTCGACTATCATGCGCAGGCTGTGCCGATCACTTATCGCGGTAAGGATGGCCGCCAATATGTAGCTGTTATGGCTGCGAATTTCGGCGCCACGCCCAGAGGGCCTGACGGAAGACCGATTAATAATGAATCCCTGATTGTCTTCGCGCTGCCGGATTAACGTCAAGACGCTTCCCGTGAAATCGGAGCGACGCGCTTTGCGCGCGGATAAGTGGCTTCAAGATCTGACTATTTAGCATTACCGTGTGCCTGGCAGCGCCCGACCGTGCTGCGGCGTCTGTGGTTAACAGGCAATATCTGAGTGGTTTCCGGCGCTCGGCGGCTTCCCAACGTCAATTTCCATTGGAATAGATCCGCCATTTCGCTGTAGTGTCTTTGGTTGGGCGAGCAGCGAAAAGCTATTTATTTGCGCCTGAAGCAGAGAAAGTCGACACGCCGTCATGAAGATTAACGCCGCTTTGTTGGCCATGTTGCTGGTCACCATTCTTAGCGTCATCGGCGCGTGGGCGTTCAACCGCAATGACTACCTTGCGGTTGAGGGTTATCTTCAGCAGGCGGCGCTCGAGATTGAACAACGCATTGAGGGGCAAATTTCCGTTCTCCATGCCGCCAAAGGCCTTTTCCTGACGATTGGCGACGTCGATAGAAACTTGTTCAAAGAATATCTTGAGGCAAGCGATGTCCGCCGACGCGTGCCAGGTATGCAGGGTGTCGGATACGCGAAAAGGCTGCGGCCAGGCGAGGAAGCGGAAATAGAGGCTCGATTGAGTCGCGACTACGGTCTCGATCGTGCGGTCTGGCCGGAAACGGATCAGAACTTGCGCTATCCGATTGTGCTTTTAGAGCCGAACGATAAAAGAAATCATGCAGCGCTGGGCTTTGATATGTTCAGTGAGGCGGTTCGCCGGGAAGCGATGATGTTGGCGTTACAGAGCGGACAGGCGACGGCTTCCCGGCCTGTGAAACTTGTTCAGGAAATAGATGAGGAAGTACAGGCGGGGTTTCTGATCTACCTGCCGTTGTTTGTTGAGGAGAATATCGGCGGCGCGCCAGACGGGTATGTCTATGCGCCGTTCCGCGCACATGATCTTTTCCGTGCGGTTTTGTCATCCTTGCCGGACATAGACGTTACCGCAGCCTATTCGGAGGGCGTTAACGAGGATATCGCTTTGTATGGAGGCGGCGATCAGGCGCGCGGAGCGCACGACTTTGTTATTAAAGTGGGAGGCCGCGACTGGACTATTTACCTGAAGCCCAAAAGCCAACGTTTCAGCGCATGGCGCGTCGCATCGCTTTTGTCGATCATTGCCGGCATCATGGCGACGCTTTTTTTCTGGCGGCTTTTCCGGGAAAACGAAGCGCGTATTCAAACCTTGCAGGCGCTGGCGGATGAACGAAAGGCCCGCGCAGACATGAAAGATTTATATCTTAAAGAAACCAATCATCGTTTTAAAAACCTGCTTGCGCGTATTCTTTCAATAGCCAGATTGTCTTCGCGATCGGCGTCCAATCTAGACGATTATCTCAACAATTTTTCCCGGCGCCTGGAAGCCATGTCCCGCACGCAGGACTTGCTTGCTGCTTCAGCGGGCAATCAGGCCTCATTGTCCGCTCTCTTGCGCGACGAGATCGATCTGATGTGCGAGACGAGCGATGAAATTCTATCCCTTGCCGGTCCGGAAGTCGCGCTGACAGAAACACAAGTGCAGGCGCTTGGGCTTGTCATTCACGAGCTTGCAACGAACTCGGCGAAGTATGGCGCCTTCAAAAAGGAAAGCGGACTCGATATTTCTTGGCGGTGCGCTAAAAATCCAGAAGGCTATGATGAAGTTCATATTCTATGGGTGGAAGAAGGTTTTGACCATGACGATCCGGTTCTTGACCGCGAAGGGTTTGGTTCAAAGCTGGCAAAGATGATGGTTGAAGGACAGTTGGAGGGTGCGTTCGAGCGACGATTCGATAAGCCGCGCCTTGTTATTGAAATTTCTTTTCCGCTGACATAATCGGTTTTTCGTAAAATCGCCCTAATAGTATCTAATAGATAGATCTTGCCGTTTCCATACGACGTTTCCATGCGACGGCGCCAGTGATTCTGACCAAGATTGACTTTATCTTATTCGGGGAAGGCGAATTCATTCCTCTCATAACAGCTTGTATGAGAATGAGTTCCCCGCACACTCTTCCGGCTTTGGAACCATGTCTTGCCTAGCGCTGTCAGTCTAGAGCCGCTTTTGGCAGTATCCGGAGTCGTATCTTGGAAAACAAGCAGTTCAGACGGGGTGTTTGCCCTCAATTCTTTACGGCGCGCCGGTCGTTGAGCATTATTGCCGTTGCGAGCCTGTTTTTGAGCGTGATAGCCGTTGCCGTTGTTCTCTATTTTGCGAAACCGATCATGCTGCCCTTTGCTGGTGCGTTTATCATCAGCGTTATGTTGGCGCCTTTGACGGGGCGTCTGGTGAAGGTGGGCCTGTCGCAACAGATTTCCGCGGGAGCCGTTACCGCTTGTGCCTTTGCCGCCATTATTTCGCTGCTCGTATTTACAGGCCGCCCGGCTATGGCATGGGTCGAGCGTGCGCCGGAGCTTGTTGTCGAAGCGCGCGAGAAGCTTTCCGGTATTGAAAAAGCCGTGACCACCATGAAAGAGGTGTCCGAAGAGGTGGAGAAAATGGCGAGCGTCGGCGCCGATGAAGGTGAAGCGGAGGTCGTCTCCATCAAGGACGGGCAGGGGGCGAAAGGCGTGACTCAAGCTGCGCCGGGCGCGATCATTCAATTTTTATTCACTTGGGTGCTCGTGTTCTTTTTTCTTTCTGAGCGAAACGAATTTCGCCGCAAACTTGCTGCAGCCAATCGTTCGCTTGGCGCCAAACTTCGCGCTATGCGCATGTTCGCTAATATCGAACAGCGGATAGGCTCTTACATGTTGACGATGGCGGCCATCAACGCCGTCCTCGGCCTGGCTCTGGCTACC
>JAUIEG010000371.1 GCA_030428745.1 Alphaproteobacteria bacterium | reverse complement strand
AGCGTATAAAAAGGCGGGTGTCGACATTGATGCTGGCGAGCGGCTGGTGGACGCCATCGGCCCGCTGGCCAAAGCGACGGCGCGCCCCGGCGCGGACGCAGCGCTCGGCGGTTTCGGCGGGCTATTCGATCTGAAGGCGGCGGGCTTCAAAGACCCGATCCTCGTTTCCGGCACGGACGGCGTCGGCACCAAGCTCAAGGTCGCTTTTGAAACCGGCCTTCACGACACGATCGGTTTCGACCTCGTCGCCATGTGCGTGAACGATGTTCTGGCGCAGGGCGCAGAGCCGCTTTTCTTTCTCGATTATTTCGCCACCGGCAAACTGGATGAAGACACCGCAGCGCGGGTTGTTGCGGGGATCGCACGCGCCTGCGCCGAAGCAGGCTGCGCGTTGATCGGCGGTGAAACCGCTGAGATGCCGGGTATGTATGGCCCCGGCGAATATGATCTTGCCGGTTTTTGCGTCGGCGCCGCAGAGCGCGACCGGCTGTTGCCGCGCAAAGTTTCCGCAGGCGACGTGATGATCGGCCTCGCCTCCTCCGGCGCGCACTCGAACGGCTACTCCCTCATTCGCAAGATTGCTGCTGACGCTGGCGCAAAATATGACGCCCCTGCGCCGTTCGATGGGTCGAAAACGCTGGGCGAAGCATTGATCGCGCCGACGCGCATTTATGTGAAGAGCATTCTCGGGCTTCTCGATGACGAAGACGTAAAAGCCTTCGCGCATATCACTGGCGGCGGCCTCACCGACAACACCCCGCGCGTTTTGACCGACGATCTGGCGTCGCGCTTCGATGACGGCGCCCTGGAGCTGCCGCCGCTGTTTCAGTGGTTAAAAGAAACAGGCGGACTTTCTGATGAAGAAATGCGCCGCACCTTTAATTGCGGGATTGGCGGCGTAGTCGTTTGTTCCCCGAAAGCCGTTGAGGCGACGCTGGCGCGCCTGACCGCTTCTGGTGAGACCGCCCACATCATCGGCGACATTGTGAGCGCGACGTAATGGCGAAAGCGCGCATCGCCATTCTCATCTCCGGTCGCGGCACCAACATGCAGGCGCTGATCGACGCCGCCCGCGATCCCGATTATCCGGCCGAAATTGCTCTCGTTATTTCAAACCGCCCCAAGGCGCCGGGTCTCGACAAGGCCGGGCTGGAAGGCATCCAGCGCGAGGTCATCAATCATCAGGATTTTGAAACCCGCGAGGATTTTGACGCGGCGCTCAACGACGCCCTCAAAACCGCAAAGATCGACTACATCTGTCTTGCCGGGTTTATGCGCGTCTTGACCGGCGGATTCGCCAGCGACTGGCGCGGACGGCTCATCAATATTCATCCGTCATTGCTGCCATCCTTTGAAGGCTTGCATGTGCATGAGCGGATGATCGAGGCTGGCGTTAAACTCGCCGGCTGCACCGTCCACTTCGTCTCAGCGGAAGTCGATTCCGGGCCGATCATCGGCCAGGCGGCCGTACCGGTATTGCCCGGCGACGACGCTGACAAACTCGCAGCGCGGATCCTCGAAGAAGAGCATCGGCTTTATCCGGCCTGCCTTCGCCTTCTTATTGAAGGCAAAGCACGGCTAACGGGCGCCACTGTCACCTATGACGAAAGCGTCACGGCTAATGGCGTGCTTAGCAATCCACCGATTGTGTAAACGGCAGCGCATTCGGCGCCGCGCCGAGATCGTCTTCCATTTTTCGCCAGAACGGATAACGAGGGCTCGCGGTCAGGATTGGTTTCCGCCCGATTATCGCAGCCACCAAAGAAAAAGTAGAGGCGCGGTTGCTTTGTGCAATAGCGTCACATCTCGATAGGCACAGAAGGTCCATCATGGCGCCGGATAGAGATGTCCGTCGCAGACGCTGAAGATGGTGCGACTGCTCGCTGTCCGGCCCCTTTTGCCTGCGCGCATTCGGCGCACTGCGGGCGACGGCGGCTTCCACATTGCGCGCCTCAAATTCGTCATCTGCGAAAACCGAGAATGCGCATTGGCTCTTCCCATCGCAAAAACGACGAAGCGCGGATGTTATATGTGCATTTTCATAGGCGCGTAGCACTGGCCCTGGCGCGAGACCATACAACGCGGTCAATAGCACCGGCAATTCTCGGTTTAATCCGGATTTGCGCATCAGGAAGTCACGAAACTGCTGCCTGTGCTGGGCGGTTCGGTCTGTCCGGCGCACATGAACCCCGACCAGCGGGGCCTCTCCTTGCGCCGTTCGCCAGGCCCTCGCCGCGTGTAAATGTGCTTCATGAAAAGCTAACTCGTCGAGTGCGGCGACAATTCTTGCGGAAAATTCAGCCCGAGAAAAATCAAGGCCGAGCTCACCTCTAAACGTATCGAAAATCTCGTAGGGCTCCCAGCCGGTTTGAATGACCTTGGCCTGAGCAGGGACAACCGCCGGGGCGAACATGTCCGACGCGATGAAAACATCGTCATAGTCACCCGGGCAGGACTCGTCATTACTCCAGCTGAACCGAACCGGGCGCCCGTCAGCGCACGCGCGAACCGCCGCAAGCGCCATGATGCGATTGCCCAACCCGCATATGGGACCGGCCCACCAGATAGGAGTTTGCGCCGCCATCAAAGATCCGTCGTCCTGTCAGCGGCAACTCCGCCCGGCTCAGGTTAAGAAGTGGCCGATTCGAGTTTTTCGAAAAACGCCCGCACCCGCGCCGCATTGGCGCCAAGATCGGAACCGCCGACGCGCGACTTCGAGCGCACATTGACGATCGTCATAGACCCTTCCGGCGTCAGCCGCACAACAAAATCATCGATGAAGCCGAACCATTGCGACGTATAGGCCGCTTCCAGCCGCCAGCCATCGTCGGTCAATGTTTCGTCGAGCATCTCCATCTTCATGTCGCGCAGGATAACGCGCACGATCTCCGCTGTTTCATCGAGGCTCGCATTCACTTTGCGTGGCGTAAGGTCGGGAAAAGCTTCTTCCTGCGCCTCACGCACTGTCTTGTCGGAATTGGGGACCAGATCATCGCCCATATAGTCCGGAGGATTGATCCGTTCCTTGTCGGCGCCCGCAATAATTTGCGGCGGATTATCAAAATCGGTGGTGACGTCATGAATGAAAGGATTGCCTTCAAAGGCCGCCCGCATCTTCAACGGGACCTGCCCCGCGGCCAGCGCCGCGACAGCGGCGGCGATCGCGAACAGACCGACGCCGCGGGCGCTCATGAAAAAGCTGGCGACCCCGGCGATCCCGGCAAGCGCCGCAAGGGTGAAGACCGGCGGCAGACCGACAGGCCCCAGCTCCACCGGCGCCGAAACCTTGCGGATGAGGCCAAGCCCATCGCCCCAGCTCCACCAGCCCATCTGCGTTCCCGGTCCAGCGAGCGCAATCGCCAATGCACAGCCAAGCGCGGCCAAACCCAAAAGCAATGTCAGAATTCTCATTAAACGCCCCTTGATACGTTTCCAGCCCCGGCCGGAACATAGCGCAACCGCCCTTCGATTGCACCTGCCAGCAAAGACGCGACAGGACAGCACAAAGTCCTCAATTTGCAGGGCCAGCGCGCTTGCGATAGCCTTGGAAACACATCTTTCACGCGATTTTTACCTAACCGGAGCGCCAGCCTCATGTGTGATGACAACACCGTCGCCGAAAACGAAGCTTATCTGAAAAGGATGAAGAGCCTGTCCCGGCGGGATTTCACGACGCTGGCGGCCGGCGCAGGCGCTGCAATCATGCTTCCCGCGCCTGCGAACGCCATGGCGATTGAAGCAAATAAC
>JAUIEG010000370.1 GCA_030428745.1 Alphaproteobacteria bacterium | reverse complement strand
GAAGACACGACAGACGCTGAAGACGAAGATTGAGATCTTTGGACTGATTTTTTGGAGGAGCCGAATGGCCGCCGACAAACGCGAACAGGTTGAAGAAGCCGCCAAGGCGGCCGAGCAGGCCGCGCAAGCCGCAGAGGCTGCGGCGGCGAACGCCAGCGGCAATGCCGACGCGGCGACGCAGGCCGCTGCGCAGGCGCGCGACATCGCCGATCAGCTAGCGCTCATCGCCGCATCGAGCCCGATTTCCGATTTCGTGTTCCTGCTGACGATTTTTGTTCTGGCGATTTTCGTCGGCTATTATGTGGTCTGGTCGGTGACGCCGGCGCTGCACACGCCGCTCATGTCCGTGACCAACGCGATTTCTTCGGTTGTGATCGTTGGCGCGCTGATCGCGCTCGGCGCCGACCTTTCCGAATCCGCCAACAGTTTCTGGCCCAAGCTCTTCGGATTTCTCGGGGTGGCGCTCGCCAGTGTGAACATCTTCGGCGGCTTTATGGTGACGCAGCGAATGCTCGCCATGTACAAGAAAAAAGAACGGTAGGGACGACGCATGGCTGATAATCTCCCAGCGCTCCTTTACGTCGCATCGGGCATACTCTTCATCCTCGCCTTGCGCGGATTGTCGAGCCCGGAAACCGCGCGTCAGGGCAACCGCTTCGGCATGGTCGGCATGTTTATCGCTGTCATGACGACGCTCTTCGTTCTGGAAGACAAGGGGCTTGGCACCTGGTTTTTCGTGATCGTGGCGATCGCCGCGGGCGCTGTGCCGGGCGTTTATATCGCGCGAAAGATCCCCATGACGGCGATGCCGCAGCTTGTGGCGGCGTTTCACTCGCTGGTGGGCCTTGCCGCCGTGTTGATCGCCTGGGCGGCCTTCCTCGCGCCGCGCGCGTTCAACATTGGCGAACCGGGCCATATCCACACGGGTTCCGTGCTCGAAATGTCGCTCGGCGTCGCCATCGGCGCCATCACCTTTTCCGGTTCGCTGATCGCGTTCGCGAAGCTCAACGGCAATATGTCGGGCAAGCCGATCCTCTTGCCCATGCGTCATCCGATCAATCTCGGGCTCGGGCTCCTCATGCTGCTGTTCATTGGCATGTTGATGACAGGCGAACAGTCGTCGACGACGTTCTTCCTGTTGACGCTCGCGGCTTTTGTGCTCGGCTTCCTCCTGATCATCCCGATCGGCGGCGCCGACATGCCGGTGGTTGTCTCCATGCTCAACTCCTATTCGGGCTGGGCGGCGGCGGGCATCGGCTTCACGCTTGAGAACATGGCGCTGATTATTACTGGCGCCCTTGTGGGCTCTTCCGGCGCGATCCTCTCCTACATCATGTGCAAGGGGATGAACCGGTCTTTCGTGTCGGTGATCCTCGGCGGCTTCGGCGGCGAGGATGCGGCAGCTGCGGCCGGCGGCGAGGAAGAACGCCCCGTGAAGCAGGGGTCGGCCGACGACGCCGCTTTCATCATGAAGAACGCCAACAAGGTGATCATCGTCCCCGGTTACGGCATGGCGGTGGCGCAGGCCCAGCACGCGCTGCGGGAAATGGCCGAGATGCTGAAGGAAGAAGGCGTCGAAGTGAAATACGCCATCCACCCCGTTGCGGGCCGGATGCCGGGCCACATGAACGTGCTGCTGGCTGAGGCGCAGGTGCCTTATGACGAGGTCTTCGAGCTTGAGGACATCAACTCCGAATTCCGCACCGCCGATGTCGCCTTTGTTATCGGCGCTAACGACGTCACCAACCCGGCCGCGAAGACCGACAAGACGTCGCCGATCTACGGCATGCCGGTGCTTGACGTTGAAAACGCCGGCACGGTGCTGTTCGTCAAACGCTCCATGGCGTCTGGCTATGCAGGCGTTCAGAACGAGCTCTTCTTCCGCGACAACACCATGATGCTGTTCGGCGACGCCAAGAAAATGTGCGAGGAAATCGTCAAGTCGCTTTAGCGTTTATCCGGGATCTCTTTTTTACGCGGGAAATCCCGGTTCTGCGCTTCGTTCCGTCCTGGATGATAATCTGCAAACTGGCCCACATTTGCGTGAGGTCCATTGGCGGCGCTCACGGGCGCGTGTAGTTTGCCGCATCAGGGCAACCCAAGGGGAAACACCATGAAATATTTGATGCTGGGCGCAGCCGCGCTCGCGCTTGCCGCATGTTCGCAGGAAACTTCATCTGACGTCGCGGCGCCGGCGGAAACCGACGAGACGATGGCTTCAGCCGATGACATGGATCATGGCGACATGGGCGATATGGACGACATGGAGCATGACGCCATGTCCGCGTCGGAAAAACTCGACGCTGTGCTCGCCGCCGAGTCCGATGAAGTGAAGGCGCGCTATCCATACCGACACCCGAAAGAAACGCTGGAGTTTTTCGGCGTCGAGCCGGGCATGACCGTTGTCGACACGCTGCCAGGCGAGCCCGGCTGGTACGGACAAATTCTGGTGCCTTATCTCGGGCCCGACGGCGTACTGATCGGCGCCGATTATTCCATCGAGATGTGGTCGAATTTCAGCGGCCGCTATTCGAGCGAAGAGTTCCTGCAAGGGAAAGAAAGCTTCGTGTCGGATTACATCGCATCCGTTGACGCCGTTCGTGATGAAGACGGCGCCGAAGGCGCGGCCTTCCAGATCGGATCGCTGCCGAACAGCCTTAAAGGCACGGCGGATGTCGTTTTGGTGATGCGCGCGGCGCACCATTTCAACCGGCTCGCAGACGGCAGGTTCTTCACCGAAGCGGTTCAAGACTTCAACGATGTGTTGAAACCCGGCGGGATTGTCGGCGTGGTCCAGCACCGCGCCCAGGAAGACATGCCCGATGAATGGGCGGTCGGAAACGCCGGCTATGTGAAACAGTCACAGATCATTTCTGTTTTTGAAGACGCTGGTTTCGAGTTGGTTGAAGCCAGCGAGATCAACGCCAATCCGGCGGACCGTCCGACAACTGAGGACGTGGTCTGGCGCCTGCCGCCGGCAAATCCCGACAATGCGGAAATCGGCGAGAGCGACCGTATGACGCTGAAATTCCGCAAACCGGAATAACGCATTGACGCAATACTTAAGAAAAAGCGGCGCATTGAGCGCCGCTTTTTTGTTTCAGGCCTTCGCTTGAGGAAACTTACTGGCCGGTGCCGCCGAAGGTGAATTCCCGCATGACATGAAAGCCCACCGTAAACTGGTTGCGGTCGCCATAATCGGCGATGATCGGTGAACGGGCGTAATCGCGGAATATATATTGATAGGTGGCGTAGGGGTTCAAAGACCAGCGGTCGCCGATATTGATATAGGCGTTGACGCTGCCGCCGACATCGCGGAAGCCGGAATCAACATCATAAACGCCAAGCCGTCCGCCGGTGTTCGCCGATTGCTCCGGCGTGATGGAGAAATAGGCGTCGGCGAAATTGTCGTCGACCCAGGTCGCCTGTCCGCCGGCGGCGAGTGAGACCGGTCCAGCGCGGAACAAAAGCGCCGTCAGATATCCGTCCACCACCGTGCCGTGATGGCCGGTCTTGATCGCGTGGCGCGCTTTGGCTTTGAACGCAAAACGGTCGAGAAACTTCGTTGCAACGAAGCCGCCCATTTCAAATGTCGTTCCCACATCGCCAAGACCGGCGAGGGCGGGGTTTTCATCCTGATCGCGGCGGCCGCGGATTTTGATCGACGGACCGGCGCGGAACCGGGAGAAGCCGATAATACCGAAATCGGCGCCGTCATCGTCAAGAAAAACGAAATTGCGGAACTTCACATAGACTTGGG
>JAUIEG010000369.1 GCA_030428745.1 Alphaproteobacteria bacterium | reverse complement strand
TGTCTGCCCCTGCAAGAAGCAACGCCCGAAAATCATCGAGGGAGGCGACGCCGCCGCCCACGGTCAGCGGCATGAAACAACGCTCTGCGACGGTCGAAACCTTGTCGAGAAGAATGCCCCTGCCTTCATGACTCGCGGAAATATCGAGAAAACAAAGCTCGTCTGCGCCCGCAGCGTCATAGGCCTCCGCCGCAACAGCCGGGTCGCCCGCGTCGCGCAGATTGACGAAATTGACGCCTTTGACGACGCGGCCGTCCTTGACGTCAAGACAGGGGATGATCCGTATATTGAGCATTCGTGATCGTTGTCTTTCGCGTTGCATGACGAAAACCCGGAATCCACATTTCCGAAAAAACGCCTGGTTAGTCCCGCCAGAAGGGCGTCATCTTTTCAAACGCCGCAAAGGCGCCGTCAATCTTTTTGGCGGCTTCGCGCGCTTCTGCGGCCTTATAGCCGGAAATGAAGCCAGCGGCGCGCATGGCGCCTTCGCCTCCGCCCGCAGCCGCCTCATCGGCCAGATGCTGCGCGACGGCCGCGTCATTGACCGCGCCAAAAGCGTCCTGAAGCTCTGACAAGGCCGACATATAGGGCTTGCGGCGATCTTTCGGATAAAGGTCGCGGAAAAGCTGAACCGGATAGCGCAATTTTTTGAGCGCGATGCGCAAAGGATGGCGCGCGGCGAGGTCGACAGCGCCTTTGACCTCATCCGCCGTCCGGAACGTCTTTTTGAGCGCGCGGTCGAGCGCTCTGGGCGCAAACTCGATGACGGGCTGCTCGAGCCTGGTTTTTGCCCCTGTCCGCCAGCGCTGAAGCGAGCCCGCTGCCGTCAGATCGATCAAAAAACGGGTGAAATCCGGTGAAGAGATGACCGCTGTTGCGCGGGCCCAGCTTTCCGCCCTCGCCGCCTCCGCACGCGCTTTCAGCGATCGCAGGCGTTCCGGCGCATAATCGGACTCAACCGCCGCCGGCAGGGACTCCCCAAGGAAAACATCCCAATCCCGTGCGGGTCCCAGAGCGCTCGCAAACGTCTTCGCTCTGGCGGCAAGGTCCTCGATCTCGTTCGATCTCAGATAACGGCGATAGATCCGTTCCATCGCGCGCAGCCGCCGGAGGACCACGCGCATCTGATGAACGCCCTCAGGCCGGCGAAGGTCCACCAAGGCGCCTTGAAGCGCCGCCGCCCTGGCCGCACAGGCCGAAAGCGACATGGCCAGCACCTCACCCGCTGTCATTTCGGGGTCGAGATCAAGTCGAGCGGTCTTCCCTACGCGGTCCGCATCGGGGAGCCTCGCCAGGGCCGCCTCTAGCTTGCTCGTCGTCGAAAAGCGCAAGGGGGCGTTGGCGACGAGAAGCCGAGCGAAATCGAAGACTGCGGCCGGGTCGCCGGAAACCAGCTCCAATTCGACCTCTGCGAGCGGACCAGAGCATGACCGCCCCTCCCCATCCACGGCCTCGGCCGATCCGAGATCGACCGCGATCTCGATTTCGGCGCCCTTGAACCGGATCACGGAGGCCCAGCGGTCGACAACAGTTTTCGCGAGGGGTCTGAGACGATCGCAGCAATCCGCGATTCGCCGGTCGACGTCTTCATCCCCCATCGTCACCGGAAAGTCCGACGCGCGGGTGAGCAAGGTTTCAAACTCGGTCCGGCTCGCAGCGTCTGCGCCCTTCGCTTTGACCGCCTGGACGAGATCGGCCCCCTCTTCCCTGAGACGCAAGCTTAACCCTCGCGCGGCAAGGGCGCCGTCCATGGTGTCATAATAGGTGGATGAAAGCCGCTCCCAGTCGCCGCCTTGCGGCGCGACGGCGGCTATGAAGTCGCTCGCCGGGAGCGCCGCCAATTGAGCCGGCGATCCAGTGAATTTCAGCTCAAACTCGATGCGGCCCTGATCTAATAGGTCTTTGGCCATGACCCACGCCCGCCCCCAAAAACACAACAAGGTCAAACATAGTGGACCCAGCCGCAAATGACCAATCGCGGCCCTACTCCGCCGCCGCGATGGCCTCAACCGGGTCAATGCGCCCGTCATAGAGCGCCCGACCGATGATAACGCCCTCGATATTGTCGTGGGCGGCTTTCAGCGCCTTGATGTCGTCCAAAGAGGCGACGCCGCCCGACGCGATGACCGGTATGGCCGAGACATCCGCAAGCGCCGCCGTCGCTTCCACATTAACCCCGGCAAGGGCGCCGTCACGGCTGATATCAGTATAGACCACCGCGGCAACACCCTGATCTGCATAGCATTTCACGAGGTCCGCGGGACTTTGTTCCGTGTCGCCGTCCCAACCATCGGTCTTCACCCGGCCGTCGCGAGCGTCGACGCCGAGCACAATGCGGCCGGGATAGCGTTTGCACGCCGCAGTGACGAAATCCGGGTCATTAACAGCGGCCGTACCGAGGATCACGCGGGCCATACCGGCCTCTAACCAGCGCTCCACCGCCGCCATATTACGAACGCCGCCGCCAAGCTGGGTTTTCAGGGAGATGCGCTTCAGGATCGCATCCACGGCGTCGCCGTTCACTGCGGCGCCCGCAAAAGCGCCATCAAGATCCACAATATGGACCCAATTAAAGCCCGCCGCCTCGAACGCCGCCGCCTGAGAGGCTGGGTCTGAGTTATAGACGGTGGAGGCGTCCATGCGCCCATGTAGGAGGCGCACGCATTCGCCGCCTTTGAGATCAATCGCAGGGTAGAGGGTCAAACTTTTCGTCATGACGGCGACCAGGAAAGAAAGCTGGCGAGAAAGGCCAGACCGGCGGTCTGGGACTTCTCTGGATGGAACTGCGCGCCCAACAGGTTGTCCCGGCCAATGAGGGCGGCGACGTCATGCTCATGGCGGGTAACGCCATAGAGGTGAGCGTCATTTTCGGGGACGAAATGAAAGGAATGGGCGAAATAAAACGACTCGCCATCAAGCTCCTCAACCACCGGGTGAGGGCTGACCAACCGAACTTCGTTCCAGCCCATTTGGGGTGAGCGGAACGCCGCCGAATGAGGCAGGGGCACAACTTCTCCGGGGATCCAGCCGAGCCCTTCGGACCCGCCAAATTCAAGCCCGCGATTGGCCAGCAACTGCATCCCGACACAGATGCCGAGAAATGGGCGGCCTTCAACGAGCGCTACATGTTCGATGGCTTCAAGAACCCCTTCGCGGGCGGCAAGCCCTTCCATACAGGCGGCGAAGGCGCCGACCCCGGGCAGGATCACCCGGTCGGCCTTGCAGATGATGTCTGGATCGTCGGTCACGGAGACATGGCGGGCGAGGCCGGCTTCGCGCGCGGAGCGCTCAACAGCCTTTTCCACGGAGCGCAAATTGCCCGAACCGTAATCGATGATCGCCAGGGTCTCAGCCATGGCCGAGGCTTGTAGCGACGCTGTGCGCCAAGACAAGGGAGGACAGGGGCAGGGACCAAACAAAAGCCGCGCCTTTTTCGAAAGGCGCGGCTTTCAACTCGAGGGTGGAAGTTGACCTTAAGCGGCCGGGAAACACGCCTCGATGGCGCCCCTGGCGTTATCGCTCAGGCCTTCCAGGTCAGCCTCAGATTCCACGGCCAGCAATTCGGCCGTGGCGTCAGCGTCAGCGGTTTCCGCCAGACATGAACAGCCCGAGGCGTCGGAACCGTTCTCAGCCGCATAGGCTTCGCAATGGCCTTCAAGTTCGCTCGCCATCACTGGCGTGAGGGCGAAGCCGGAAACGGCGAGAGCTACGACAAGTTTTTTCATGATCGATACCTTCCTTGGTTTTTCAGCGGTTTTGCGCGGG
>JAUIEG010000368.1 GCA_030428745.1 Alphaproteobacteria bacterium | reverse complement strand
TGGATCGATGAATTCGACAGCGACGGCGAACGCCTCGCCCGTGACGTTCCGGCCAGCATCCTTTATCACCTGTTTGAAGCGGCTGCGGAAGCCGACGCCTTTTTGAAAGCAAGAGACCCATCGTGAAAATCCAACCAGTCATTATGTCCGGCGGATCTGGAACGCGGCTCTGGCCGCTTTCCCGCAAGACGCGGCCGAAGCAGTTTCTCAATCTTGTCTCCGACCGCTCCCTGTTTCAGGAAACGATCCTGCGACTTGATGATGGCGGTAAAAATTTTGCGCCCCCGCTGGTGATCTGCGGGCGCGGACATGCGGGCCTTGTCGCCGATCAACTAGACGCCATCGGCGTCAAGGCGGCGGACATTATCCTTGAGCCCTGCCCGCGCAACACCGCCGCCGTCGCCGCCGTCGCCGCCGCGTGGGTCACTGGCAACAATAAAGACGCGCTGGCGCTGATCGCCCCCGCCGACCACCATGTCGAAGACGCTTCCGGGTTTCGCCGAAACGCCCTCACCGGCGCAGCCGCCGCCGCAGACGGCGCCATCGTGACTTTTGGGATCAAACCGACCCATCCCCATACGGGCTATGGCTATATTCAGTCAGCTGAGGAAATTTCCGGCGGCGTTTATCGCGTCGCCTCTTTCCGGGAAAAACCCGACGCCAGGACCGCCAGCGACTATCTTTCCAAAGGCGGTTATTACTGGAACGCCGGCATTTTTCTTTACCACCCAACGGCGATGCTCGACGCCTTCGCCGCTTATGCGCCCAAGATCGCGGAAGGCGCGCAGAAAGCGCTTGCCGCAAGCACGCCTGAAAATGGCGCACGGCTTCTCGATGAAAAAATCTTTTCCGAAACGCCGAGCGATTCCATCGACTACGCCATCATGGAAAAGACCGACAAGGCCGCTGTCGTCGCGCCCGTCGATGTCGGCTGGACCGATATCGGCAGTTGGAGCGAGGCGACAACAGACCCCGACAGCGCTGGACACATGACCGTTGACAGCGCCAATGTCACCCTGCGCTCCGACGGACCGGTGATCGGCGCCGTCGGCGTCGACAACCTCATCATTGTCGCGACCGGCGACGCCGTCCTCGTAGCGCGCAAGGACAGGGCCCAGGACGTGCGTGCGATCGTTGATGAATTGAAACGCCGCGGACGAGAGGACTTGTTATGACCCGCCGCATCGTTGTCGCCGGCGGCGCCGGCTATATTGGCAGTCATGTTTGCGTCGAGCTTTTAGAGCGCGGCGACTCCCTTCTTGTCATTGACGATTTCTCGAACTCTCACCCGGAAGCCGTGGCGCGCATTCAGGAAATCGCGAAAGGCGATGTTGACCTCCTGAAAGCCGACATGGCCGATGAAGCGCAACGCGACATGATCGTCAATGCGGTCAAAGCATTCGGCGCCGACGGCGCGGTCCATCTCGCTGGCCTGAAGGCCGTCGGCGAATCCGTCGCCGAGCCTGCACGCTACTATCGCGTCAATCTTGGTTCGGCTTTGACGCTCGTCGCCGCGCTCGAAGCCGCCAACGCGAAGACCATCGTCTTTTCTTCTTCCGCGACGGTCTATGGCGAGCACAACCAGAACCCCGTCGACGAAAGCGGCGCCAACGGCCCCACCAATCCATACGGGCGGACCAAATATTTCATCGAAGAAATGCTGAAGGACATTGCGCGTTCGGACCCTGAATGGCGCGTCGTCAATTTGCGCTACTTCAATCCCGTCGGCGCCCATCCGTCAGGCCGGATCGGTGAAGACCCGAACGGCATCCCGAACAATCTCTTTCCCTTCATCGCGCAGGTCGCTGTGGGCAAGCGTGAAAAACTGTCCGTTTTCGGCGACGATTACCCGACCCGCGACGGCACCGGCGTGCGCGACTATATTCACGTCACCGACCTTGCGCGCGGCCATGCGGCGGCGCTTAATTATCTCGGCAATCTGAACCAAGGCGGCGCCACCGACATCAATCTCGGGACCGGTGTTGGTTACTCCGTGCTCGAGGCGGTGGCCGCGTTCAAGCGCGCGTCCAACAGGGACATCCCCTACGCCGTCGCACCGCGGCGTGACGGCGACATCGCCGAAATCTACGCCAATCCGAAACGCGCGGCGGAGCTTCTTGGCTGGCGCGCAGAAAAATCAATTGATGAAATGTGCGCCGATCACTGGCGCTGGCAAAGCAACAACCCGGACGGCTACAAAGATTGATCAAACGCCTAGGCGGCGTGTTCCGCGAACTGCCCGTAGCGGCGATAGCGCACCATGTAGGACGGCAGGATGGATTCGACCGTCTGCGCTGCGACGCCAAGATCGGCGAGCGTGCCGACGCTTTCGCCAACCACATTGTCTTGCTTTAAAAGCTTCACCTGATCGCGGGTCAGCGGCGGCTCGACAAATGGCGCCCAGCCGGCGATTTCTCCGCCAAGCCCCATGAGCGACGCAATCGGGAACGGCACTGGCAGAAGAACACGGCGCAAGCCGGTCTCAGCCAGCATCAATTCCATCAACTCACGGAAGGTGTAAATGCGCGGGCCGCCGATTTCGTAAACCTTGCCTGCCGCTTCCGGGCGGACAAGCGCTTCGCAAATCGCGTCCGCAACATCGTCCACGTAAACCGGCTGAAACTTCGTCTTGCCGCCGCCGATGAGCGGCAGCGCGGGCGCAATGCCCGCCATGCTGGCGAATTTGTTGAAGAACTCGTCTTCCTGCCCGAAAACAATCGACGGCCGGATGATCGTCGCCGACGGGATCGCCTCGGTCACGGCGCGCTCCGCCTCGCCTTTGGTGCGGGCATACTGGCTTTCACCCTCCGCGTCCGCGCCAATCGCCGACATCTGGACGAATGTCTTCACGCCGGCCTCCGCCGCAAGCCGCGCCACCGTGGCGCCGCCGCCAGCCTGCACCGTATCGAAACGCTGCGACCCGGATTGATACAAAATTCCTACTAGATTAACGACAGCATCCGCATCCGTGAGCGCATCGGCGACTGACGGCGCGTGGCGCACATTGCACTGCTTCAACTGGATCTGGCCGACAGCGCCCATGGGCCTGAGGAACTGTGCGTGATGGGGCCGGCGCACAGCGACCCGCACCCGCCAGCCGCGCCGGGCGAGTTCACGCACAACATTGCGGCCTACAAAGCCCGATCCTCCGAAAACGACCGCCAGTTTTCCCGTCACGTCTTACGTCTCCTCATTGGCGCCGGGGGGCCGGAAACCGGCCGGAACCCCATCCTTCAACGGCTCCAAACAGGGCCGCGAATGCTCCATGGGGCCTATCCGAATTCCGTCGCCGGGACAATCGCCAAGCTTGCCGCAGCCGGCGCCAAAACGGCTTTTGGCGCGGGATTTGCTGATCATTCTATACGGGACGGGGAAACGGGGGAGCGCTGGCCTGGGCATCACCAGGACGGGCGCGCCGAAAAAGCGTCTCGGGCCCAGGCGGATGAGCGGCCGCAAAAAGCATGGGCCCGATGGGGGGCTTATCGGCCTTGGCCGGCGCGGCGAACGCGCCGGTCAAGCGCGCAGGGATTGCGCGGCGCCCACAAGCCCGGCGGGCAGGCTCCGGCCACCAGATTCCCGGCCATCAGAGGTCAATTGACATCGCGCCCGCGCGCCCCTAAGCCAGCCGCCTTCACCAGCCCAGGTGGCGGAATTGGTAGACGCGCTGGCTTCAGGTGCCAGTGGCCTTACGGTCGTGGAAGTTCGAGTCTTCTCCTGGGCACCAAGTGACCATCCATTGACATCGATAGTCGTCTAAAAATACCATGAAAT
>JAUIEG010000367.1 GCA_030428745.1 Alphaproteobacteria bacterium | reverse complement strand
CGCGACCGCGCGATGGCTGGGCGGCGCGGCGTGAAGCATCCGCCCTTTTTTCAGAACATGGGCCCCATGTCCAGCGCTGCGAAATGGCTTGGCCCTGCGAGGCCCGCGCAATGAAATGTTGGCGCCAGCGGCCGCGCACCCTATCAAGGCGCGCATGGAAGGAAGAAACAGAGCGGCAGGGTGAAGTTCTCCATCGTCACTTCAGTGTTGAACGGCGCCAGCTATCTGCCTGAGACAATTCGCTCTGTCTCCGGACAGACTTGCGTGGATATCGAATATATCATCATCGACGCCGGATCGACGGACGGCAGCCATGAAATTGCGGCGGACGCCGCGAAGGAAGACAGCCGCATTCGCGTTTTCAGCCGGCCGGATGAAGGCCTTTACGCTTCCTTGCTTTGGGGGCTTGATCAGGCTGAGGGCGATGTCCTGAGCTGGCTCAATGCGGATGACCTTTATACGCCCTGGGCCCTTTCGACGGTCGCGGGCTATCTTCGCAGGAACGGTGATTGCGCCTGGCTGAGCGGTTTGCCGGGCTGCTGGGACGCGGAGGGGCGGCTGCGTTTTGTGCGGCCCGAAGGCTGGCGCTCGCAGCGATTGATCCGGCAGGGATGGCATCACAAGGACCTGCTCGGTTTTTTGCAGCAGGAAAGCATGTTTTTCTCGCGTACGCTTTACACGGCGCTCAGCGCTGAGGAGCGACGGGCGATAACAGATTGTCGCTATGCGGGCGATTTTGTGCTGTGGAAAGCTTTCGCCGCAAGATCTGCGCTGGAGACCCTTCCCACGGCGCTTGGCGGATTTCGCCGCCACGGTGCGAACAAGTCCGTCGTTAATATGGACGCCTATATGGACGAGGTCAGAAAAGCCGGCGCGGTTTTCCTGCCATGGCCTTTAAGACCGGCTGCGCAGCTTGTGAGCCGGGCGATGTCCGCTTACACGGCTGCAGTCATGGCCATTCGGGAAGATCAGGAAATATGAGCGATAGGGACGTCGCCTCCGCCGCGTCAGCGGCGCCGTCTTTTGTCATTTCCGTTCCGATTGGCGCGTATCATCCCTTGCTGCGCGATTGCCTCAAAAGCCTCGCCATTCAAACGCCGCGCCCGCTGGTCGCTGTTCTCGATGCGTCCGGCGACCCGCGTGTCGGAGAAGCCGTCGCAGAGTTTTCCGATCTGGTCGCCTATCACCGCACCGGGCCTGACGGCGGCCAGTCCGATGCGATCATTGAGGGCTGGGATAATATTTCCGGCGATATTCTCGGCTGGCTCAACGCCGATGATACGCTTTATCCCGGCGCGCTTGCCGAAGCGGCGAAGCAGTTTTCCGGCGCTCCCGATACGGACTTGTTTTACGGACACAGCGTCATCATCAATGATGACGACGTCATTGAAGGATATCACTGGGCGGTGGAGCCGCCGAGCGACATGATCCTTGCGGGCGACATTATCTCCCAGCCGTCCTGTTTCTTCCGCCGGTCGAGGCTTGAAGAAATCGGCGGGCTGGACCGCGATCTTCACTACACCATGGACTGGGACATCTGGGTGCGGTTCTGGCGCGCGGGCGCCAAATTTGCCTATACGGAAAATGTTCTTTCCCGCGTCTTGTGGAGTAGCGATGCGAAAACCGGCGGCTTTAATCGCCAGCGCCGGGCCGCGTCTTGCGTAGGATCAACGGGCTTGATCGCAATGGCGGGTTTACGGGCGAGGCTTATCTGCCGCTGGTTCACTATGGCGTCGCTCCCGCTAAAGCACTGGACGTTGACTTGAAGTGCGATGGCGCCGTTGCGTTGTCAGCGGCGGGCGCTTCAGCCGAGGTTTCATCCTCCGGTGTGCACACGCTTCGATTTGAAAAGCCTGTGCCTGCGGGCGAAACTGTGCGGCTGGTAATGAACGCCAAAGACAGCCCGGCTCGTCTTTTGGGCGTGAAGTGGCGTTGAGGGTGTGATGGACCGGCGTATTCTTGTCTTTACTGTTCATAAGGCCGCGTCGCTCGGCCTGCATGACGTGCTTCATCGAATTGCGAAGAAGGAAAAATGGCCGCTTTATTCGCCGAACATGAAGAAAGCGACGCTCATTGAGCCTAATGAGCCGGGCGAGACAGGCTTTTTCGATCAGCTCGAAGGCAAGGCCGGGCTCGCCGGTCCGATCCGCATGCCGGTTGCGCTCGACAAAAAAGCGGAAAGCGACAAGCTGATCCTGCACCTTCGCGATCCGCGCGATGTGTTGGTCAGCATGTTTTACTCATGGAGTTACAGCCATCCCGGTGTGGATGAGGGTCTGCGCGAGCGGCTCATTGAGCGCGGCCTTGAAGAATTCGTCCGCCGTGAAAGCGTCGGTTTGAAAAAGAAATACGACCTGTATGTCCGGGATTATTTAAGTTTGCCGGGGACGGTGTTGCTTAAATACGAAGATTTCGTTCTCGACCGTCCGTCATGGCTCGGCGGTTTGTTGAACGCTTGCGGTATCGATCCTGACCAGCGTTACTATCAACGGCTGGCGAAGGACAATCCTGCGGCGAAAGTGCGCCAGGAAGATAAATATTCCCATATCCGCAAGGCGGCGCCTGGCGATCATCGCGAAAAGCTTGAAAGCGAAACCATTGCGAAGCTCAACGACGATTGGGCGGAGATCCTCGGCGCGCTCGGTTATTAGCGTCGGCGCCTAAAACGGCGATTTGAAATCGGCCCAGGCGGGCGCTTTTGCGTCTTTGTCGGAAAGCGATGCATCGGCGACGCCCCAGTCGATGTTGAGGGCGGGATCGTTCCATTTCACCGAGCCGTCGCTTGCGCCATCATAAAAAGCGTCGACCTTGTAGGCGACTTCCGTATCGGGCTCGAGCGTCAGGAAGCCGTGCAGAAAGCCTTTGGGCACGAAAATCTGTTTGCCGTTTTCGGCGGAGAGTTCCGCCTTCACCCATTTGCCGAAAGTCGGCGATGCTTTGCGCGCGTCGACGGCGACATCGATGATCGAGCCGCGCAAGACGCGTACTAATTTTGACTGTGCGTGCGGCGGCGCCTGATAGTGCAGGCCGCGCACGGTTCCTTTTTTCGCCGAAAAGGAATGATTGTCCTGAACGAAGTCGACCTCGACGCCGGCCGCCTTGAACGCGCGGGCGTTATAGGTTTCGGAGAAGAAGCCCCGATCATCGGAAAACCGCCTTGGCGTGATGATCTTCACCTCGGGAATGTCGAGCGAAACAACGTCCATGATATCCTCTTCTTTCGGGCCTGCCGCCTTGAAGCCCAGCGCCAGCCGGGTTGCAAGGCGCCTGAAGCAAAGATGGGGCAGGGATGGGGCCGGCGGCGGTCCTGATTTTCCCCGAATCATCCCCAAATTTTTCCGCAATGGGCCGGCGGCGCGGCGGCGGGAAAGTTTTTTGCCCAGCACGTCCTCTGCCGCTTGCGACTCTCCTCGAAATGTCTACTAAATGTAGTGGTCCGCTTAAAGCTGTAGCACCATATACGGGTATTCAGAAATGACCAACGCCGCCGAAACGACTGCCGAACTGACTGGGCTTATGACCCCATCTCTTGCCTATAAACCGTTTCGCTACCCGTGGGCGTATGATTTCTGGAAGCGCCAGCAGCAGGTCCACTGGATGCCGGAAGAGGTGCCGCTCGGCGAAGATTGCAAGGATTGGGCGAACAAGCTCGACGACGGCGAGCGCAATTTGCTGACCCAGATTTTCCGCTTCTTCACCCAGTCGGACATCGAGGTGAACGACAATTACATGGAGCGCTATTCGCGCGTCTTCAAACCGACAGAAGTGAAGATG
>JAUIEG010000366.1 GCA_030428745.1 Alphaproteobacteria bacterium | reverse complement strand
ATCCGCCGGTAAACGCCATTGCTATTACTATCGCCGCAAACGCCCCGTTAAATGACTTTGCAGCCTGAACGCCCCTGATCACCAAACTCTTATCCCACAGAAAGACTTGTTACCAATGTCTCTCCCCACTAAACGCTAACCGATTGAAAAAGGGTTGTCAGCAGGGAAATGACCGTAGTTCGCAATTTATATTCGCCTCTTGAGCCCTTTGACGCCGGTATGCTGCGCGTCAGCGATGTTCATGAGCTTTATTATGAAGTTTCCGGCGCACCCGACGGTAAGCCGGTGGTTGTTTGTCATGGCGGACCAGGCGGCGGCTCCACGCCGTCCATGCGCCGCTATTTCGACCCTCAGCGTTACCGCATTGTTCTTTTCGATCAGCGCGGTTGCGGCAAGTCGCGCCCGCACGCTGATCTGACCGACAACACAACATGGCATCTTGTCGAGGACATGGAGAAATTGCGGCGGCATTTAGGCGTCGAGCGCTGGCAGGTGTTCGGCGGCTCCTGGGGCTCGACGCTCGCGCTCGCTTATGCGCAGACCCACCCGGACATCGTGACCGAGCTTGTCCTGCGCGGGATTTTCACCCTGCGGCGGGAAGAGCTGTTGTGGTTCTATCAGGAAGGGGCAAGCTGGCTCTTTCCCGACCTCTGGGAAGGCTATCTTGCGCCGATCCCTGAAGCTGAGCGCGGCGATCTTATCGCCGCCTATTACAAGCGGCTTACGGGGAGCGACCGGGCGGAACAGATACGCGCCGCCAAGGCGTGGAGCATGTGGGAGGGCGGCACGGTTTCGCTGTTGCCGTCGGAAGAGCGTGTGCAGGCGTTTTCAAGCGACGCCTTCGCGCTCGCCTTCGCGCGTATCGAATGCCACTACTTTCAGCATGGCGGTTTCTTTGAGCGTGACGATCAGATTCTCGCCAATATTGACCGTATACGAAATATTCCGGGCGTTATCGTTCAGGGGCGCTATGACGCCTGCACGCCCATGAAAACCGCCTGGGAATTGCACAAGGCCTGGCCCGAAGCCGACTTTAAACTGATCGACGACGCAGGGCACGCGGCGTCTGAGCCCGGCATCATCGATGCGCTGGTGAAGGCGACGGACGGTTTTGCCGGGCAATGATTGGCCTGGAATCAGCGGCATAGGCGAATCCATTGTTCCTGCACGGAATATGGCCGATTCGGCCGTCAATAGTCATTGTAAAGCCGTCTGGCGCGACCCATCTAATAAACTCGCCGGCAAATCAATGCAGGTGTATTTGGAAATTAATAAACATGTTTAAGAAAAGCGATAATCAAGGCGATAGAACTCCGAAACCGGCCGCAAAAGAAGGCTCTGAAAAAGAAGCTGTAGCCGCAAATGATGCTGCGTCCGGTCAGGACAAAACAGCCGCTGCAACGACGCAGCCTGAAAAAACACCCGAAAACGCAAAAGCGTAAATCGACGCGCGGAGGGCGCTGTGCTCCCTCCGCGACTCCAAAACAAACAGCCTTTAATTCGTCCAAGATGCTGAACGCCGCACCTTCTCGCGTCCTGACTTAAATGTTCGGACGCCGATCGGCGGCGCTGCGTATGTTGTACATATCAGATTGGACTATCAGGATGAATACTCACCACACAGATTATATTTTGATGAGCTGGGTGTACAAGGTTGTCCTTGCAGCTTTCGTAATCATGGCGATGGGGCTTGTTGTCCCCGCATATGCTCAAGCCGCGGGTTCAGCCCTTCCCGACAACGCCCTCAGCAAGGGCTATCTCGGCGAATGGGAGTGCGAGCGAGGCTATGCAAAAGAAGCTGATGCGTGTGTTGAAGTTTCAATTCCCGAAAACGCCTATGCAACAAACTCCGCCTATGATCGTGGTTGGGAATGCCAATACGGATATCGTCGTGACGGGAACGCCTGCGCCGAAATCACCGTGCCGGCCAATGCCTATTTAACGGCGCTGGGCTTTCAGTGGGATTGCGCCCGCGGGTTCCAAAAGATCGACAAGGCCTGCGTTCGCATCGACGTGCCCGCCAACGCTTACCTTTCCGGCGACAGTTATGGCGCTGGCTGGACCTGCGCCCGCGGGTTTCGCGCGCAGGAAACTGTGTGCTTGCCTGTCAATGTTCCCGAAAACGCCTTCGCCACGAACGCAACTTATGGCCAGGGATGGGAATGTAATCGCGGTTACCGCGAACGCGCCGGCGCGTGCGCCTTGATGACGGTTCCGGAGAACGGATTTCTGGTCTCGGGAAGAAATGGCAGCGACTGGGAATGCGATCGCGGCTATCGCGCGGCCGGTGATGTCTGTGCGAAAGTGAACGTCCCAGCCAACGGTTATCTCACTGACACGGCATATGGCGCAGGCTGGAAGTGTGAACGTGGCTTTCAGGTCAGAGGCGCAGCCTGCGTCGCCGTCACGATGCCGGAAAACGCCCATCTCGATTATAGCGGCAACGCATGGGAATGTGATGCGCCCTACCGGCGTCAGAACAATCGCTGCGTTCGCGCTTGAAGGCTTCCCGCAAGCTTTATTAGCTTTTTGCGCCCTTCTTTTTGGGTTTGCCGTGGAAAAGCTCCTCCGTCTGAGAGACTGGCGTTGCGGATTTCTTCGGCTTGTTCTGTTTCGGTTTTTTCGGTTCGCGGTTGCTGCGTTGCTGGCCTTTAGCCATGGACTGGCCTCCCTATTGTTGGTTGTAAATATAGGCCGGATGTTTTCGACGACCCCGTTTGGGTATGCCGAGAACCGCGTATGAGCCATCCTTGAGGTAAGGCGCATTGACGCGCCCTGTTCATGCGCCTGAGGTCAGGCAATAGCAAGTGAAATTCCGTATGCCGAGAATTTCTTTAGAGTTCGCTATCGGGCGGCGTCAAGGACGTTCGCGCCCACGCCAAAAGGCCGAAAAAAGGCGTATAGTTGCTTTTAGACCGGGCAGTAAGCCGCTGCGATGACGCGTTTTTGTCCGGGCTCCTGGACGATGAGCGCGCAATGCTCGCCCGCTGACGGTTTTTCGACCCACAAGTCGCCGCCGCGCTTGCGGACAATGCCAAGGGGGCGGATGCCGGTCACCACATTGACTTCCTCGAAAACCTTGCCGGTGTTGGCGCCGCCGGTGATGCGGGTCGTTGTGCGTTTCTTGAACGTGACGAGATAGGCGTTGCCGCCGGTTTCGCTGTCGTCGATCTCGAACTGCATGCCGCCGCGGGAAAGGGACGCCTCAATCGCGGCGCCGGTTCTCGGCGCCTGATCGATCAAAGCCGTGATCTTTTCTTTTTTGCCGCCGACGGTTTGCGTCTCGCCGCCGACGACGACCTGCGGCGTATAGATTGAGCTTTTATGGCGGATATTGGCGTTGTAGCGCTTTTGACGCTTGGTGTAGGCGGCCTCGGAAAACGGGTCTTCCCAGCGGCCGTTGCGCGAGCTGGTCATGTTCCAATAGTCGACATGCCAGGAAAGCGCGACGACGTCCTCGCGCGCGGCGATCTCGGGAAACAGTGCCGCCGCCGGCGGACACATTGAGCAGGCCTGAGACAGGAACAGCTCCACCAGAACGGGCGGCTCTCCGTTCGCAGCGCCGGAATCCTGCGCGCTGGCCGGGCCGGAAGCCGGACCGGAAAACAGGCTCAATCCCGCTGCTGCGCCCGCGAGCGCGCGCAAAAAACACCGATTTAACGTCATCAACACCCTCAAGAAAGCGATACGCGCTCTCTCCCTCGCTCCAATTTGCCGCGCAACCAGTGCGCGATCAAACCAATTATGCTCACAAGGCCGCGATTATCGCACCCTCATTGCATTGC
>JAUIEG010000365.1 GCA_030428745.1 Alphaproteobacteria bacterium | reverse complement strand
AAGCGACACGAACAAAAGTGCGGCGAGCCCGATGATTACTCCGCGTCCCATGAAAGGCCTCCATCGTCGCTAAGCTCGCCAAGAGTGAGATCATCCATGTAAGCGAGCGCTTCATATTCCGGCGTCAGCGCGTCCTGTGCAGACGCGCTCATCACACCAGACGCCATGCCGAGAGCGCCGACGCCAGCCAGCGCGCCAGCCGGGGCAAGCCGCAACACCGGCGCAAGGCCGCGCAGAAAATCAAACAGACCGGCGGGCGCTTCTCTTTTCATTTTCGGGGCGACATAGTCCGCCATAACGCGGTTCACCAGATCGTCGCTCATGCGTGGTGCGGTCGCCGCGTTTAAAAACCCGTCCAGCGCACGCGCCTCCGCCAGGATCGCCATAGCTTCAGTCGTATCGAGAAGGTCGGCGAATTCCGCACGACGCTCCGCCGGCCAGCGCGCCGGATCTCCGCCGAAAGCATCGGCGCAGAAACGCAACGCATCGAGCCGTTCAGTTGATATGGGCGTCATGTTCATCATCCATCTTCCCCATCAAATGCTCCCGCATGGGCGCAAGACTTGTCCGTAAAGCGCGCCGTCCCCGCGCCAAAAGCGATTCCAGCGCGTCAACGCTGACATTCATAATTTCGGCCGCTTCGATATTGCTCAGTTCCTGATAGTGGCAGAGCGTAATCGCCAGCTTTTGCCGCTCGGGCAGCTTTTCAAGCGCCTCATCGATTGCGAAGCGGCGTTCGGCGGCAAAGATCGCCTGGTCCTGCCGCTCCGCGCTGTCGGCGCGTTCAGGAGCCGCATCCTCTGGCGCCTCGCGCTTCGTTTTGCGCAACTGGTCGAGGCAGTAATTCATGGCGACGCGATAAAGCCAGGTTTCGAATTTCGCGCCTTGCGGCTTCCATTTCGCAGCATTGCGCCACAGCCGCAAAAAGGTCTCCTGCACCGCATCTTCGGCGGCGGCGTTTGAGCCCAGCATGCGATAACTGGCGGCGTAGATCATGCGCGTATGCCTTTCCACAAGCTGCGCCGCCGCGGCGCTGTCGCCGAGACCTGCGCGACGCACCAGCGCCTCATCGCTATCCGTTTCCTGCTTCAACAAAGCGCCGGTCTGGTTTGTCCGGCGCCGCGCATCCTGGACGGGCGCGGCGCCGGAAAGTTAAGGATGACTAGTCTTTTTTACCGCGACGGCCGTGATGACCGCGGCGATGGCGTTGCTCGTCTTCGCTGAGGACGCCATTGCCGTCCTTGTCCATCCTGTCGAAGCGCTCCTGCGCCGCGTTGATGTATTCCGTTTTATCGACAACGCCGTCGCCGTTTTTATCGGGGTTGCGCTTTTCGCGCCATTCGGCGCGCTTGGCCTCGTGAAACGCTTTCATCTCGTCCTTGGTGACCGCGCCGTCGCCATCGGCGTCAGCGTCTTCGATGAACTGCGCGTGTTTTTCGGACATTTCATCCGCCGTCAAAACGCCGTCGCCATTCACATCCATGCGGTCCCAATGACCGCTCCAGCGACCTTCACCTTTGCCTTCGCCTGCATACGCGCTTGCAGCCATAAGCGCCGCGCCCGCTGCTGCGATAGTGCCAATCATGATTTTGTTCATAGTAGGGGGTTCCCTTTCCAGGTTTCGCCTTCCAGCACCCCTTTAACGTCTCAGCGCCGGAAATCCGTCGCGAGCCCCTGAGTATAGCCCTGTTCGTCGGCGAACGCCTTGGCGAGGGCGCTTTCAACGGTCTCCAGGCGGGTCGCCGGGAGCCGCGCGGACGCCGGGTCCGGAGCTGAAATTTCGTAAACATTACCGACACTTGCAGCATCCATATCAGCCAGGGCGATAACTCTTTTTCGGGCTGGCGACCAGGCGCAGCTCGTGATCCGGCCCTGAGGCTTGCCGTCACAGAAAACCGCCGCGCCGGATGACGCTTCTTCGGCGTCGATTGCAAAGGCCCTGAGGCGGCGGCGCGGCTTGCCGGCCATCTCCCGCAGGGCCCGGCGGCCATTGAACCAGCCCCGATCCAGGGGAGCGAGATGGGCGAGACCCAGCTCTTCGGGCGTCCGCGGGCTGGCCCCGGCCCGGCCCGCCGGCGTGAAATCGAGACCGGGCCGCGGCGCGCCGGCTTCGAGCCGCAAAACTTCGAGTGCATCAAGGCCAATGGGCGCGCCCGCGCCGCGCCGGATGATCCGCTCCCAAATGGTCAGCGCTTCTTCTTTTGGAAAAATCAGCTCGACCCCCGGCATGGCGCCGAACTGGATCGGCCGCGCCGCGGTTTCAACGCCGCGCAAGACGCCCGAGGCCGCCGTCGTTTCATTCACCGATTTCAGGCCCGCCGCCGACAGGACGCCCGCCGTTTGCGGCCCGAACACACCGAGCGCGGCGACATCGGCGGAAATATCGTTCGCCTCCACTGTCATCCCGCGGGAGGCGAGCGCGATGTGGCGCGCATGCGGCGCCGGCAAAGTGAGAAGAAACAAGTCTTCCGACAGGCGCGAGACCTCAGCAAGGTCGATGACAAAGCCCGCATCGTTGAGCATCAGGCCGCGGGCGCTTTCCCCCACATTCAGGTTCACCGCCGGCGCTGTCGTCAACCGCCCCAAAAATTCCCCGGCCTCAGCGCCGCGCACGGCGTAGCGCGCCAGAGGACCGAGATCGGCGAGCGCGGCGCCGGATTTCGCCGTCTCATATTCACTCGACACGGAAGAATAAACACGCGCCGCCGTCCAGCCATTGATCGTGGTCCAGAGGTTCGCTTCGCTCTCCGACGCAACCGCAGCAAAAAGCGGCGTCGGACGCGGCGCATCGGTGAAGAAATCTTCCGCAGGAAAAATCATGCCGCCCCCTTTTTATAGGCGCGCAAAGCCGCTTTGGCGGCGGCGCGGCCGGCCGCGCAGGAAAGCCCGGCGCCGATCTGCGCTTCCGGCCCGCAGAAATAAAACCCGCTGATGCGCGGGCCGCCGGTTACAGCGGCCGCGAGCGCCCATTGCTGCAAGACGTCGGGCTTAGCGGCGTAAGCGGCTGCATGCGCGTCGGCAGCGACGGCGTCGTCACTGGTAAGGCGCAGATCTTCAACCTCAATGCGTCCGGAAAATCCGGCGGCGAACATTTCAATGGAATCGAGAATGGCGGAGCGGATCGCCTCGCGGCGATCTGCATCGGGCGCTTCGTCAAACGGCAAAGGATGCGCCATTACCGACATGACCTGGCGCTTGTCGAGGGCGGCGCCTTCATCGAGAGCGGTCGGGAAGACCGCCTCGACGATGACGCGTTCAGGAACCCGGCCTGCGCGCGCATCCATAAACGCCTTCGACAGCGCTTCGGGCGACGGCGCATAAACGAGCCGGCGCATCATGTTTTTGCGTGTCGCTTCATCCTGAGCCACGCCTTTCAGGATGATCTGCATCCGCGCGGAAGCAATCTCAGGACGCCGCGCCGTCAAGATGCGCTGCAACCCGATATCAATGACGCCGGGTCCGATCATCTCCTGAAATACTTTTCGGGCGTCAATCGCCGCCAGAACAATCGGCGCACGCAACTGCCCGCCATCCTCCATGACGACGCCGGCGACGCGGTCGCCCTCGATCAGGATTGATTTCACCGGCGCGGCGGCGCGCATGTCGACTTTAGCCCCTTGCGCAGCCCGGCGCAGCGCGTCGATGACCGAGACGGCGCCGCCCTTTGCGTAGGCGGCCGCGCCTTGCAGTCCCGCAGCCTCTCCGGCGTAACGGCGCAGAAGCGACATGAAGCTGAACGGTTCATGCGGCGCGGCGGCGGACCGGAACGAGGTTTCCGCGAGAAGCAGCGTCCTTAGCTGACTGTCGTCAAAACGCGCGCGC
>JAUIEG010000364.1 GCA_030428745.1 Alphaproteobacteria bacterium | reverse complement strand
AGTCGCATTGGGTGAAATTGCGCGCGCCTTCGGCCTTGCGGTGAATGCTGACGAGACCGCGATAGGTGGAGTTCGACTTGCCCGCCGAAATGCCTTTCGAAATGATCCGCGATTTTGTGTTCTTACCCAGATGGATCATCTTGGTGCCGGTGTCGGCCTGCTGATGATTATTGGTGATGGCGATGGAGTAGAACTCGCCCTGGCTGTTGTCGCCTTTGAGGACACAGGACGGATATTTCCACGTCACGGCAGAGCCGGTTTCAACCTGCGTCCACGAGACTTTCGAATTCACGCCGCGGCAGTCGGCGCGCTTGGTCACAAAATTATAAATGCCGCCCTTGCCGTCCTTGTCGCCGGGATACCAGTTCTGCACCGTCGAATATTTAATCTCGGCGTCATCTTCCACAACGAGTTCGACGACGGCGGCGTGAAGCTGGTTTTCATCGCGCATGGGCGCGGTGCAGCCTTCGAGATAGGAAACATATGACCCCGGCGCCGCGACGATGAGCGTGCGTTCGAACTGGCCGGTGTTCGCCTCGTTGATGCGGAAATAAGTCGACAGTTCCATGGGGCAGCGAACGCCCTCCGGCACATACACAAAAGTGCCGTCGGAGAAGACCGCCGTGTTGAGTGTTGCAAAGAAATTGTCGGAGGCTGGCACTACGGTGCCAAGATATTTGCGCACGAGATCGGGATGCTCGCGCACGGCCTCCGAAATCGACATGAAAATGACGCCGGCTTTCTCGAGTTCTTTTTTGAACGTCGTGGCGACGGAAACGGAATCGAACACCGCATCGACAGCGACTTTCTTCTTTTCCGTTGGGGAATCGCCATCAGGATGCGTGCGCGCTTCGCCGGGGCTGGCCCCCGCGCCTGCAACGCCGAGCAGCACTTCAGCTTCGCGCAGGGGAATGCCGAGTTTTTCAAAGTCCGCAAGAATTTCCGGCGGCACGTCGTCGATGGACTCGTATTTCGCGCCCGATGTCGGCTCCGAATAATAATAGGCGTCCTGATAATCTATGGCCGGATAATCAACCATCGCCCAGGTGGGCTCGGTCATGGTCAGCCAGCGCCGGAACGCCTCAAGCCGCCATTCAAGGAGCCATTCGGGCTCTTCCTTTTTCAGGGAGATGAAGCGCACCGTGTCTTCATTGAGACCTTTCGGCGCCTTCACCGATTCAATGTCAGTCGTGAAACCGTATTTATAAGTCTCCAGCGATTTCGCTGTGGCGACGGTATCTTTTGAAATGGATTCTTTAATTTCGGACATAATAACTACTGTTCCAATTCGCCTGTGCGCGGCGCATCGGCGCCCATGCGTTTGCGTATGAGCATGCCGATGATGAGATGCGCGCCGAGGATGAACGCGAATGTTCCGGCGGTGACGCCCCAGACAAACCCCGCGCCGTGGGCGCCGCCAGAGGTCATGCTCAAGAACTGAAGCACGGCGAAGGCGCCTGCCGACCAGATCAGCGAATGGCCAACCGAAAGGATCATAAGCAGCGACGGTTTCTTCATCACGCCGCCCCCTTTTGTTCACTGCGGGCCTTGATGCGGTCGTAAGCCTTCGGCCATTCGCGGACGAAGACGTCAGCGTCTTCGGGCGTAGAATTCCAGCCGATGGAGACGCGGATCGCCGATGTGGCTTCCTCGTCACTGGCGCCCATGGCGGTCAGCACATGGCTCGGTTTTGTCTTGCCGGAAGAGCATGCGCTGCCAGCGGAAATCGCGAGGCCGGCGAGGTCCATGGTCATTAATTGCGTGGCGCCGGGAAAGCCGTCCGCAGACAGACAAAGCGTGCCGGGCAAGCGCTCTTCACTTGCGCCCCAAATTTTCGCGCCCGCTTCGACGGCGGCGTCTTCCATGCGATTACGCAACATTGCAATGTCGCCGCCGCGCGCGATGGTTTCTTTCGCAAGTTCACAGGCGAGCCCGAGCCCGGCGACGCCCGCCACGTTATGGGTGCCGGCGCGGCGATTGCTCTCATGACCGCCGCCGCGCAGTTGCGGCTCAAGCGGCAGGTTCGGCCCGGCGACAAGGGCGCCGACACCGACAGGACCGCCAAATTTGTGGCCGGTGAACGACATGATGTCCGCGCCGGACATAACGAAATTGACGGGAATTTTGCCAACCGCCTGCGCGGCGTCGCAGAACATGAGACCACCCGCTTCATGGGCAATCGCCGCCGCTTCCGCAACAGGCTGTAAAACGCCGGTCTCGTTATTGGCGAACATGAGACAGACCATGAAGCCGCCATCACGCTCGATATCGTAATTGCTCAATCGCTCTTTCAGCCACTTAAGATCAATAACGCCGGAGCGCAGCGCGGGAATGGTTTCGATCTCCGCGCCGGTGGTTTCGGCATTGGCGGCGACCGCCGCATGTTCGATCGCGCTGATGAAAAACCGTTTGATCGTGTGCGGCGCCATTACGCCATGGAGCGCATAATGAATCGACTCGGTGCCGCCACTTGTAAAGATGACGCCATTCACCGGCGCATTGACGAGAGAGCGAACCTGCTCGCGCGCATCTTCCAGAATTTTGTGCGCGCGCCGTCCTTCTTCGTGGACAGAAAGCGAATTGCCGTCATGGCGCATGGTCTCGGCGATCAGGTCGATCACTTCCGGGCGCAACGGGGCGGTCGCATTGTGGTCGAGATAATGCCGGATCATTCCGCCGCCCCCGCAAATCGTTCTTCACGGTTAGGCGCGTTTACGGACGCCATGCCGGCGACGCGACGCTCGATAATGTCTTCAAGCGTTACCGCATTGAGGAACACTTCGATCTGACGGCCGAGTTCGTCCCAGAGATCGTGAGTCAGACATCTCACAGTCGTCCCCTGGCAACCGATGGAGGACCCCGCGGCGCACGCGGTCGTGCGGATTTCCTCATCCACCGCGGCCACGATATCGGCGACGCGAATTTCCGCGGCGGGCGCTGTCAACGCATAACCGCCCGCGACCCCCCGGACACTCTCAACCAGGCCAGCGCGCCGGAGCTTTGCAAAAAGCTGCTCAAGATAAGAGAGCGAAATCCCTTGGCGCAGGGCGACCTCGGATAAAGCCACCGGCCCCTGGTTGCCTGTCGCCGCCCCGGTCGCCGCAATATCGGCAAGGGCCGAGACCGCATATCTGCCTTTGGTGGTGAGTTTCACGAAATGATCCTCTGCGCTTTTGACCTGCGCGATTAAGCCGGCTCGGCTGGCGCCGCAGTGAAAACGTGCTATACGCGCCCGCTGTTCGACCCCTTGCGCAGCTGAGATAAGAAATCCGACCAATTCAGTCAACATTAGCGCCGCTTCAAAACCGGTGAAAATGCGGATTTTCGCGCCTTTCGGGGCTAAAAAAGAGTGAGCGGCTGGGTTTTCGCCCGCACCGCGCCAGGATTTGAAAAGGTAGACAATGCCAGAAGTGATTTTCGCCGGTCCGGAAGGACGCCTCGAAGGCCGTTATCAAAAAGGGAAAGGCGAAAACCCGCCGGTCGCGCTGATCCTGCATCCGCATCCGATGTTCGGCGGCACGATGAATAACCGCGCGACTTATGAGCTCTACCAGATGTTCGTGCGCCGCGGCTTTTCGACCATGCGCTTCAACTTCCGAGGCGTCGGCCGCAGCCAGGGCGAATATGATCAGGGCCAGGGCGAACTCGCGGATGCGGCGACCGCCCTCGATTACATGCAGCAGATGAACCCCAACGCTCCGTTCAGCTGGGTCGCGGGTTTTTCCTTCGGCTCCTGGATCGCCATGCAGCTCTTGATGCGCCGCCCGGAAATCGTCGGCTTTATTGCCGGTTCGACGCCGGCCAATCTTTATGACTTCTCATTC
>JAUIEG010000363.1 GCA_030428745.1 Alphaproteobacteria bacterium | reverse complement strand
GGGGCACCTGGCTGAGGGCGTTGGCGACGCCAATGGCGAACGCCACAAGACCAATGCCGCCTGCTGAAATGATGCGATTGTCGCCTTTTGATTGCTCATCGACCCATTTTGTTGATGTTTCCAACAGCGCAATCGACGAGGTGATTGCAGCGAACAACGCGAGCAGGAAGAAAGAGAGGCCGAACAACCCGCCAAACGGCATGCCGTGAAACGCGAGCGGCAAGGTCTGGAACATCAAGGTGGGCCCGCCGCCGGGCGCAAGGCCCATAGCGAAGACGATCGGAAAAATCGCAAGACCCGCGACAATACCAACGCCCGTGTCTGCAATGGCGACCAGCCGGGCTGAACGCGGCAGGTCCTGATCCTCGCGCATGTAAGCGCCGTAAGTCGCCATCAGCGCAGAGCCGAGACCGATGGAAAAGAAGGCCTGCCCCAGCGCGGCGGAAATCACCGAGCCATCCTGAAGACCGTGCAGCAACCCGCGACGAATAGCGCCGTCAGCCAGCACCGAGTCCTGCAAGCGAACGCCCAGAAGAAAATTTAGGCCCTGGCTGCGATCGCCAGTGGCCAGCGCATAAAAGAACAGCACAATCAGCAACACGAAAAACGCCGGCATGAGATAGGTTACAGCCGCTTCGATCCCGCCCTTGATGCCGCGCATCACGATTGCGACCGTCATCACCATGAACACGGCATGATAGATGATCATGCGGGTCGGATCATTCAGGAGTTCGCCTAGCTTTGCGCTGACCTGGTCGCCGGTCAGCTCCGCAAATGCAGGCGTAGCCAGGCCAGCCAATCCATTTGCGCCAATAGACGCTGCGAGATCGCCGCCGATCATCACCACATAGGCAATCACCCAGCCGGCGATGACTGAATAAAAGGTTAAGATGACGAAAGCGCCAAGCATGCCCAGCCAGGACTGGGCCGCCCAAAGCGGAGAGCGCCCCTCGGCCTTGGCGATCTTCACCACGCTGCCGACGGCCGACATGCCCCCCCGGCGGCCAATAAACAGCTCGGCGACCAGCACCGGCAGGCCAATCAGGACGACGCAGAGAATGTAGAAGAGGACAAACGCCCCACCCCCGTTTTCCCCCGCCACATATGGAAAGCGCCAGAGATTGCCGAGACCGACCGATGAGCCGATGGCGGCCATGATAAAGGCGGCCCGGGAGGACCAATGGGCGCCTTCGCCCGCAGTGCCTTGCATAGGAGTTTCCCCTTGAAAAATGTGAACGCCAAGGTGGCGTATTCCGCTATTTTAGACAAATTTTTACGTTTGTTAGCAAATATTGCTCAATCGCCCACCCGTAAAAGGTTGGTCGGGACGCCCATCGCAAGCTTGGACAAGGCGCGGGACAAGCGCCGGACGACGGTTACGGGGAACAGGGACGTTGACGGAAACGCAGGCGAAGCATAGCTCATCCATTGAGATGGAGCAGATCGACAGCCTTATTTCGGCGGCTGGCATCGATGGAACGCGCGCAATTCTCGAAGCTTTTCAACGCTCTACAACTGATCTTTTAAAACTGATCTCAGACGGTCTTGAAGACGGCGCCCTTGAGGACGCCTACCGCACCGCACACGCGATCAAAGGGTCGGCCGCCAATGTGGGCGCGCAGATGCTGGCGGAAACAGCTTCCTCCATCGAAAAAGCCTGCCGCGCCGGCGACGCCGCCAGCGCCGCCGCCAAACTGACCGACGCCCAGTCGCATTTCGACCTCTTCTGCGTACATTTCGAAGCGCATCTCGCGCAGTTCTAGATTTATAATGAATCGCCAGAGCGATACATGTCCTGATCCCGATGGACATGGGCGCTCATCACAAGGCCGAAGCCAGCCATGATCGTCAGCATCACGGTGCCGCCATACGACACGAGCGGCAGCGGCACACCGACCACCGGCGCGAGTCCCATCACCATCCCCGTGTTGATCAGCACATAGAGCGTGAATGTTGCGACAACCCCCACCGACATCATGCGCGCGAAATGAAGTTTCGACTGCATGGCGATGGAAAGTCCCACGAAAATCACCGCGAGATAAACCAGCAGAAGCCCAATGGCGCCGACAAAACCAAATTCCTCGCCAAAGACCGTGAAGATGAAGTCGGTCTGCATTTCCGGAAGAAATTTCAACTGCGCCTGCGTTCCTTCCATAAACCCCTTGCCCGTCAGCCCGCCTGATCCGATGCCGGTTTTCGACTGCAGCAGGTGATAGCCCTGACCGAGGGGGTCGCGCTCAGGATCCAGGAAGGTCGTGATCCGCTTGAGTTGGTACTCTTTCAGAAAATCAAACCGATACGCAGCGTAGCCGCTCGCCACGCCGCCAAGGATGCCGAGAAATCCAATCCGCCAGGAAAGTCCGGCGACGAAAATCATGATGGCGCCGGTCGCCGCCAGAAGAAGCGCAGTGCCGAGATCGGGTTGGATGAAGATCAGCCCGACGGGCGCGCCAACCATGAGCGCTGGAGGAATAAGATAGAGTATGTGCGAGACCTGCTCAGCGCGCAGGCTTTGATAGTATCGCGCCAGACCAAGAACCAGACCGATCTTCATCGCTTCGGAGGGCTGAAACTGAAGCCCGCCGAATTCGATCCACCGTCTTGCGCCCATATTCACTTCACCAATGAACGGCACCAGCGCCAGCGCAAATAGCGCCGCAAAATAAGTGGGATAGGCAAGCGCCATCCAGTAGCGGATCGGGACCATGGCGACGCCCACAAGAATGCCGAGCGCCGCAAGATAACGCAGGCCATGCTTTATCGCCCAAGGCTGCCAGTTTCCTTCGGCGACGGAATAAAGCGTGATGACGCCGGCGCCCGCGATCATCGTCAGAAGAATGATGAGCGGCCAGTGCAGCCTTGAAAGCTTGTCACGTACGCCGCGGCGGCGGCCGGGAAGAATAATAGATGACACGCCTATCCCTCCCTCACGCCGGACGCCCGCGCAAGACTGCGCGGATCAAGAGGGGTGCGCGAAGCAGGATCTTTTTCCGCCACCGCTTTCATAATATCGCGCGCTTTCGGGCCCGCCGCACGCGCACCGCCAATGCCGTGCTCAACGACGACAGAACAGGCATAGCGGGGATTTTCTAAAGGCATGTAGCTGACGAACAGCGCATGGTCGCGGCGCGCCCAGGGCAAATCTTCCGGCTTGGCGAGACCGCGGGCGCGATCTTCCGCCGTGATCGCATAAACCTGGCTCGTGCCGGTCTTGCCCGCCATTTGCCAGTCCGGATCCTCGAGACGCGAACGCGCAGCCGTCCCGTACTCGTTGGTGACAGCATTCATGCCAGCGCGGACAACGGCGAGATAATCCTGATCCACATCAATCAGCGGCGCATCCGGGGCCGGCAGAATAAGATCGCCGACGGCGCGCACAAGACGCGGGCGCACCGCCTTTCCGGTGGCGACGCGCGCAGACATCACCGCAAGCTGCAAAGGCGTCGAGGTGACATAGCCTTGGCCGATAATGCAGGACAGCGTCTCACCCTGAAACCATGGTTGCTGCGCCGGATTGCCGGCGAAATATTCGCGCTTCCAGTCGCGGTCGGGCACCACGCCGCGCTGCTGGCCGGGAATACCGAGTTCATAGGTCTGACCCAGACCGAATTTGCGCGCCGTGTCAGCAAGTAGATCGATCTCTAATGTTTTGGCGATGTCGTAATAAAAGACGTCACAAGAATGTTTGAGTGAGTCCTTCATATTCATGCGGCCGTGACCGCCGCGTTTCCAACAGTGGAAATAGCGATTGCCATACCAAATCCGGCCAGGGCAATTGACGCTATGGCTTGGCTTCACGCCTGCGCGCTGCGCGGCGATGGCGGAGATAACCTTGAAGGTT
>JAUIEG010000362.1 GCA_030428745.1 Alphaproteobacteria bacterium | reverse complement strand
CTCTGTTGGACACAAGCGCAGCCGCATTCGCTGGGACGACATCCATTTCGAAAAAGAGCCTTACGACAAGTGGCTCGCTTATGCGCAGTCGAAAACCGCGAATGCGCTTTTTGCGCTGGAGCTTAATAATCGTCGCGGCAAGGACGGGGTGAAATCGTTTTCCGTCCACCCGGGCCCGGTTTTCACGAACATCCAGCGGCACACCACTGAAAGTGAGCTGATTGCTCTGGGTTGGGTGAAGCCGGGCGGTGAGCTTTCTGATGAAGCGCGTCAATATGTGAAAACGCCATCCGAGGGCGCGGCAACCCTGCTCTGGGCGGCGACAAGCCCTCTTCTGGAAACGCGCGGCGGCGAATATTGCGAGGATTGCGACATCGCCGCCATGTCGACGCCCGACGCGCCGCGCTGGGTGAATGTATCGGAGTGGGCCGTCGATGACGGCGACGCCAAACGCCTTTGGGCGATGACCGAAGAGATGGTGCTGGCGGCGGAGGCTTAAATCGCCGCGCCGAAAAGGGATCCGATAAAATAGGTCGCCCCGCCCGCAAGCGCGCCGATAACCGCCATGCGGAAACCACCTGCAAGCGCGCTTTTTCCCGAGAACAAACTCAAGGCGGCGCCGACGGCGAAGAGGCTGACGCCGGCGAGGCCGGCGGCGATCGTGACTGCGTTGTCCGTTGCGCCGAACACGAAGGGCAAGAGGGGAATAATCGCGCCGCAGGTGAAGGCGAGAAAAGACGACACCGCCGCGCCGACAGGTGAGCCGAGATTGTCGGGATCGAGCCCCAGCTCCTCACGCGTCAGCGCATCAAGCGCCGCATCGTGATCTTTGATCAGGTCGAGTGCAAAACTTCGTGCGTCTTCGAGCGCCATGCCGCGCGCATGATAGATTAGCGCCAGTTCTTCTGCTTCTTCTTCGGGATAGAGTTCAAGCTCTTCACGTTCCTGTCCGATCTGATGCTCATACATCTCCCGTTGCGAGCGCACGGAAACATATTCGCCCGCCGCCATGGAAAAAGCGCCGGCCAGCAACCCGGCGACGCCGGTGAGCACGATATCATTTGTCGCCAGCGCGGCGCCGGAAACGCCCATGACAAGCGACGTGTTTGAGATCAACCCGTCATTGACGCCGAATACCGCCGCGCGCAAAGAGCCGCCGCCGGTCTGGTGGCGCTGCCCGATCTTTTCGACATCGGTCGGCATAGGATGGCCGGGCCGGATGAGGGGCCCCGAATAAAACGAAACACCGCGCACTTTCACGGCGGCGAGGATCGCTTTCATCCGCCGTGGCCCGAACACGCGCACCAGTCGCGCGATCAGTTTGGCGCGCAGCGACGGCGCAAAGGCGGGCGGTGTGAAATCCTTGGCGATGATCGCCGCTTGCTCTTCGGCCGCTTTGGCCATCTCGTCGAACAGTTTCTTGCCTGGCGCCGACGGCTCCGCCGCCGCAACAGCAGCGCTCAGAAAAGCGGCGGTCTTTTCAGCGCGCCAACGGTCGAGATGGTCTGGGGGCATGACTGGTTCTCTGGTTCTCGCAAGGCTTTGCGTTTCCGGCGAATGGGTTAGACTGGCCAAAACAAAAGGGGTTTCGGGGTGATATTCAGACAGTTTGCGCGAATTACAACAATCGCTGCGACGATTGTCGCGTTTATTTTTGCTGTGGCGGCAGCGCAGACCGTGCCGGACCGGTCTCTAGGCGAGGGGCCTTATGGGCGTCTTGTGATCCGCGGCGTCACTGTGATTGACGGGGCTGGGGCGCCGCCTTTCGGCCCGGCGGATGTCGTCGTTGAGGACGGCAGGATCACAGGGATCGTTCCCGTGGGTGCGCCGGGCCTGCCGATCAACCAGAGTCGGCGTCCGGAGGCAGGCACGCGTGAAATCGACGCCGAAGGCATGTTCCTGCTGCCCGGCTTTATCAACATGCACGGCCATATCCATAATGAAGACACGGGTCAGGGCGTGCCGCCGGATTATATTTTCAAGCTCTGGCTCGCCCATGGCATTACGACAGTGCGTGAACTCGGCAATGAAGCTGGCGCGGCGTGGACCTCCGGCGTTGCGCGGGCGTCGGCCCGCAATGAAATCGACGCGCCGAACATCTACCCCTATCCGGTGTTTCGCGGCTGGAGCGCCGGCGATGTTGATACGCCAGATGAAGCGCGGGCGCGCATCCGCCAGTTGAAGCGCGACGGCGCCGTGGGCGTTAAGTTCTTCGGCGCGCCGGAAGAGATCTTATGGGCGGGTCTTGAGGAAGCGAAAAAGCAAGGCCTCAAAACCACCATGCACCATGCGCAGCTCGATGTGGCGCACGCTGATGTCATGGACACGTCGGCGCATGGTCTCGGTTCGATGGAGCATTGGTACGGTTTGCCGGAGGCCCTGTTCGACGACCGCACGCTTCAGGACTATCCGGTCGATTATAATTACAATGACGAGCAGCACCGGTTCGAAAACGCCGGCAAGCTCTGGAAACAGGCCGCAGGTCCGGACTCCGAACGCTGGGAAGAGGTGATGTCGACGCTTTTAGAGCGTGAGTTTTCCATCATCCCGACCTTCTCGATTTATTCCGCAAGCCGCGACTGGATGCGCAAGCGCCGCGCTGAATGGCATGACGACTATACGATGCCGACGCTTTGGAAGTTCTATGCGCCAGACCGCAACGCTCATGGCTCTTACTGGTTCGACTGGGGCGCTGAACAGGAAGCGGCGTGGAAGGAAAATTACCGCCTGTGGATGCGTTTTATCGGCGACTATAAAAATCGCGGCGGTAAGATCGGCGTCGGCGAGGATGCGGGTTATATCTATTCGACCTATGGCTTCGGTTACATCGAAGAGATGGAGATGCTTCGTGAGGCAGGGTTTCATCCCCTGGAAGTCATCAAGGCGGCGACCCTCGACGGGGCCAAAATTCTTGGCGTCGATGGTGAGACCGGCTCCATCCAGGTGGGCAAGCGCGCCGACCTCGTGATCGTCGGGGAAAACCCACTCGCCAATCTGAAAGTTCTTTACGCCACAGGCCATGTAAAGCTCGATCCTGAGACCAATCGTCCTGTGCATGTCGGCGGCGTTGACTATGTGGTGAAGAATGGCGTCGTCTATGAGGGCGCGAAGCTGCGAGAGGACATCAAGGCGATGGTCGCGGCGGAGAAAGAACGCCGCGGCGTCGCGCCGGGGCCGATGCCGATTGTCGACTTTGAATTGCAAGGGAATTGAGGACGAGAATGAAAAAGTTTCTGCTATCCGCCGCCGCTGTCTTTGCGCTGACGGGCGCCGCCCAGACTGCCGCGCAAGCCGATGAACTGACTGATGCGGTGGCTGAGGATTACGACTACGTCTTCAATCTTTACAAGCACTTCCACGAAAATCCGGAGCTTTCCTTTAAGGAGAGCGAAAGCGCCAAGCGTATGACGGCGGAGCTGGAAGGGCTGGGCTTCACGGTGACGAATGGCGTTGGCGACAAGTGGACCAAAGCAAAGGCGAAAGCGGACGCTGGTGAGGTTCTTGAAGGCGTCGGCGGCTATGGCCTCGTCGCAGTGATGGAAAACGGCGATGGTCCGACAGTGATGCTGCGCGCCGACATGGACGCGCTGCCGCTGGAAGAAAAAACCGGCCTCCCTTACGCATCGAAAGTCGTTTCTGAAGACTATTTGGGCCAGACCGCGCCGGTGATGCACGCCTGCGCCCATGACAGCCATATGGCGATCCTGATCGGGACGGCGCGTCGTCTCGCGGCCATGAAAGATCAGTGGTCAGGCACGCTGGTCCTGATCGGTCAGCCTGCGGAGGAAATTGGCCTCGGGGCGCTGGCCATGATCGAGGATGGGTTGTTCAAGAAATTTCCA
>JAUIEG010000361.1 GCA_030428745.1 Alphaproteobacteria bacterium | reverse complement strand
GTCGCCGTCATAAGTGACGCCGGGTTCACCCGCTTCGACGTCTTCGACCAGATGCTGCATGTTGCGGCGCAGTTCGATGAAGCTGACCTTGAGGCGCGCATCGCGAGACGGCGTCGAATATTCTTCCCATTCGCCATAAGTGCCGAAAATATTCGGCGGCAATTTTTTGGGATGCGGCTTCAGATGAAGGCGTGATGTGTAGGCGGCGTCGACGGCGACCTTGCGCGCTTTCAACGCGCCGCAAATGGTCTCGAGGCCGAAGCGCAACTCGTCCACAGGGTCGTAGGCAAAGTCCGGTGCGGCGAGCTTGCGGCGTACATAGTCATAATATTTCAGTGTACGGCCTTTATATTTGAATTCGCCGTAATGCCAGATGCCGGAGGGGTGCGGCTGATTTCCGAAATATTGCTCCATGGAAAAATCGGCGATCTCTTCATTCGCCGCCGCGCGGAGCCGGCCGCCATGAAGTGAGCCGTCCTGGTCGATTCTGGCGCCTTCGACGTGAATAGGCCGCCAGGCTTTAAGGCCGGCGCCAAGCGCTGGTTTCGACCGCATGAAGTTCGGGCCGTAGGCGCTGCGTGTCACGGAGTTGTCCGGATGCGAGGCGACGACGAGCACGCGGCCGTCATCAAGCACATCATAGACGATGCCCACATGACCATAGATGTCATAGGCGAGTACGCCGGGCTTGACGGAGCCGCGCTCGATTTTCACCGGATAGAAGTCATCGTGGCTTTTGCCGCCGCCTGCCATGGGGTCGGTGCGGAACATGGCGGTGGAGACTTCGCCGCCGATGCGCGCGATGAAAGACGGCGCATTCGGGACGTGGTTTAAAATCTGGCGGCGTCCGGCGACGATGTTGCCTTCCGTCGAATAGCGCAAATCCTGGCGCGACCGGTCCGCCGTGCGCATGGCGTTCTGATAGGAGAAGGGCAAACCGTTCTTCCAGGCGTAATAGGCGCGCAGGATATACGCCATGTCGGCGCAGTCGCCGGGAAGGTCCGGATCGACCGGCGAGCGATAGGGGTTCGCCTCGTCCTTTATGCAGGCGTCGATCGACGTGCAGTCCGACATGCCGATGGCGCGCACGAAAGCGGCGTAGCCGGCCTCGTCCGCTGGGGTCCATTCGCTCTTGTAGACTTCCCAGGTTTTGCCGGTGTTCACGGCAGGCGGGATGGCCGCGGTTTGCGCAAAGGCGGGCGAAAGGCTTTGCGCCGCGCCGCACATAGCGATGGCGGCGGCCCCCAAAATCCGGCCGAAACTCCACGTCACACCCATAGCCGGCATTTTAACGCGGGCGAGCCCGCGCGGATAGGGCGGCCGGGGCGGTTAACCTCCGATTAACCGAACATTCAGCCTTGTTTCATGGGCGTTCAGCGCCGGGTTTTGTGTAAACCGCTGTAAAGTCACCACTTTTTTCGGCGGCTAGTGGGAAAAATCGGATTTTCAAGACTGGCGCGACGATCCGCTCGTCACGATCTAAAGCCCACGAGGGTCATAAGGGAGGCGAATATGGGTTTTGAGATATTTGTAGCGGTGCTGGTCGTCCTCGCCGTTTTTTTATTGTTCAACACCGTCAAAATCGTACCGCAGGGTTATGAGTTCACGGTGGAGCGCTTTGGGCGCTACACCAAGACGATCAAGCCGGGCCTGCATGTGCTGGCGCCGTTCATTGACCGGATCGGCCGGCGCATGAACATGATGGAGCAGGTGCTCGATATCCCGGCGCAGGAAGTTATCACCCGCGACAACGCGTCTGTCTCAACGGATGCTGTCGCCTTTATTCAGGTAATGGATGCGGCGGCGGCGGCCTATGAGGTGCACAATCTCACCCGCGCCATCTCAAACCTCGCCATGACAAACATCCGCACCGTGATCGGTTCGCTCGATCTCGATGAGGTGCTGTCCAACCGCGACGACATAAACGTGCGTCTGCTGCGCGTGATTGACGCCGCGACCCAGCCCTGGGGCGTGAAGGTGACGCGCGTTGAAATCAAGGATCTCGAACCGCCCGCTGACATTACGGAAGCCATGGCGCGGCAAATGAAAGCCGAACGTTTGAAGCGTGCGGAAATCCTGACGGCGGAAGGTGAAAAGCAATCGGCTGTCCTGCGCGCTGAAGGCGAAAAGCAGGCGGCTATTCTTGAGGCGGAGGGCCGCAAGGAAGCCGCGTTCCGCGACGCTGAAGCGCGTGAGCGTGAAGCGCAAGCCGAAGCGGAGGCGACGCGCATGGTGTCCGAAGCCATCGCCGCCGGCGATGTGCAGGCGATCAACTACTTCGTCGCCCAGGATTACGTGAAAGCGTTCGAAAAGCTGGCGATCTCGCCGCAACAAAAAACGCTCATTCTGCCTGCGGATATGAGCGCGCTTGTCGGCACCATCGCCGGCGTCGGTACGCTCGCCAAGGAAGCTTTTGAGAGCAACAATGCGTCGCGACGTCCGGCGGGCTCGGTCCCGAGCACGCAGTAAAGAGCAATGGGCCCGCCTCGCTGAAGCGAGACGGGCTCCAGCGGGAAAAGGGAGGGTTCCATGCAGGGTCTGATCGAGTTTCTCTCAACGATGCCGTTCTGGTACTGGTGGGCGCTGGCGCTCGTGTTTCTGGTCATCGAACTGATGACCGGCTCCACCTATTTTCTCTGGCCGGCCGCCGCCGCGCTCGTTTCAGGCTTTTTTGATTTGGGTCCTTTGGACGGCGCCTGGCAGTTACAACTCATTGTTTTCTCCGTTGTGACAATCGCCTTGTCGATTATAGCGCCGCCTTATGTGAAGCCGTGGCTGCACAAGAGTCAGGCAGATCATTTGACGCTCAATGAACGCGGCGCGCAAAAGGTTGGCCGCCGCGTCACGGTGGACGCCGGTTTCTCCAACGGCGCGGGCAAGGTGCGCCTTGGCGATACGCTGTGGCTGGCGGAAAGCGAAAACGGTGAAAACTTCGCTGATGGCGCGGTGGTGGAGATCACGCGCGCGGAAGGCGTGAAGCTTTACGTGAAGGCTATTTAAAATACTTGCACTCAAGAAACTAATAAGGCGGCCCCCTTGACCGCCTTTTTCATGAGCCAACGCGGCGCGCCAGAATTGACGACGTCAGCACATCTTTCCCGACATGAAGATGCGGTCCCGCGCCCTGATATGAAAATCCGGTCTTTTCATAGAATGCTTTGGCGCGGGGGTTTTTGTCGGAAACGGCGAGCCACATCCACGCGACATCTCTATTGGCGAGCGTTTCGAGCGCATGCTTGAACAGCGCTTCGCCAAGGCCCGTTCCATACATGCTGCCGCTGACGTAAATCTGTTTCAGTTCCGCCGAGGCGCCGTCCAGATCAAGAGGGCATGGCGCCCATTTGATAATCAGTAAGCCTGATGGTTCGTCTTCGAAAAGGGCGATGCTGCAATCATGATCATCACTGCTTAAAAGCTTTTCCGCTTCTTCGTGCGTATAATGAACAGCGCAGTAGGCGTCGATGTCTTCCGGCGCATGAAGATGATGATAGGCGTCCCGGAAAGTGGACGCCCATAAATGAGCAAGCGTGTCTGCGTCTGAAAGGGTGGCCGCTCTTATCGTGTGCATGACTTTCTCTCACTTGAGGAGAGAAAGCCTTTGCATATTGGATAAGTCAATCAGTACGCGCGGCGTCTGAACTCCGAATGGGCGAGCGTGCGGCCGATGGGCCAGAGCGCGAAACCCGCAAGTTTCAAATGCGCCCAGGCGAAAGGCAGGCCGATGATCGTGATGGCGAGGAAGAACGCTGCGATCACATGGCCGAGCGCCAGCCACCAGCCGGCGAGAACGAACCAGATGATATTGCCGAGAAAACCGAGCGGCCCTGTGCCCACTTCTTCTCCATA
>JAUIEG010000360.1 GCA_030428745.1 Alphaproteobacteria bacterium | reverse complement strand
GCCTGTGACGGCGTCATCCACTGGCGCCGCGCCCATTGCGCTCAGCGAAGGGCAATCCGCCGGAGCCATCGCTCTTGACGGCGACCGGCTCGCGGTGCGCGTCGACGGGCCTGACGGCGTTGTCGTTGTCATCTATGACATTGTGAAGGGCGAGGAGATCGCGCGGATTCCGGTGACGCGCGATTAAAGCGCGTCGAACGCTTCGCTCATGCGCTTGCGCAAGTCTGCGTCGGGCTGCGGCCCTGTCAGCGCCGGATGAGAAATAACAAATTTCAACAGAAACTGCGCCCAGTTTCCGGCGCCGATTTCCGCGGCGATCTCTCCGCCCACCTCAGAAAGCTTGAGGAAGCAGGCTATGCCGCCGTTGAGAAAGGCCTTCGCGGACGGCGCCCGCAAACGACGGTGAGCCTCACCAAAAAGGGGCGCGAAGCGTGGATCGCCTATATCGCGCATGGAGGATTTGCTGCGTCCGAAAGCGGCGGAGTAGAGCAGTAGTTAATCAGGCTCGGCAATCGCACCATATCCGAGCAGTTCGTTCATGGCTTCTGTGCTTACAAGGCCGGTAAGAACGAAAACTAATGGCCATCCAGCGATCAGCCAGACAAGGAAGGCTTTCAATACAGTTTTCATGAAACGCTGGACAAACGGATTTCGCAAATCGTTCATCCAGCGGAAACCGCGTTTGTTTTTCAATGCGTCGTGCGCGTTCAATACCCAAATACGCACTGCAACGAACCAGAAATATATAAATCCGACCGCACCAATTACCATGCAGATCATGGAAAACAGCCGAATCAAATTGACTTGCTGTCCTTCGGCAAGGGAAAGCACAAACGGATCCAGTGGATGATCCACACCTTACTTCCGCGACGACAACAGTCGCGAGATCAGCCAGATGGGAATAACGATCCCGGCGCCGATGATGAGATAGGTGAGCAGCGTCGTGACGACCTCGCCCAGATTTTCTCCCAGCATGCCGACGAAATCCTTCACATTGTGAAAAATCCCGCGCCAGAATTCGGCGACGCCAATCCCCAAAAGCGAAAAGACCGCGCCGACAATGATCGAGGCGATGATGAGTTTGATGGCTGTACGTCCCGCGCGCGAATGCGCGCTAATCATGGATTGGCCGCCTTCGCGGCCTGGGCCGCCGCCCGTTAGCCGGTCTCTGATGGAAGGTTCGCTCATCGCTGCTTTCTGCTGTTACGTTCGACAGGCGATGAATTTAGGCGCGAATGGCCTCGCATTCAATCGGCAGCCTCACGGCCGCCATTCAAAGCGCCAGCCCACGGAAAACCGCCAGTCCTGATCGAAGCCGGGGACCGGCTGATCAAGGGGGCGGGCGAGTTCCAGCTCTAAAACGCCCTTGTCTTCATAAGCGGCGCGAAGCCCCGCCCCGAAAGAGCCGAGATCGAAAGTGGCGGAAGCGTCGGTGAAGCGCGAGAAGACGTCGCCTGTGGCGTAATCGGCGAAAATGTAAATCTCGCTCTTGGAAAAATCGCCGCCGCTGATGGGCCGCCATGCGTTTTCGATGGAAACGCCAACACCGCGATCGGCGTTGAGGAGCGCCGTTTCGAAGGCGCGGCCCCATGGCGCGCCGCCGATGGAGAAGCGTTCATTGGCGGGCAGGAGGTCATCGGTCCATTGCGCGCCGCCCGAAAGACGTAAAAATCCCCGGTCGCCGAGGCGGCGCGTCAGTCCTGCCTCGATTTCGGCTTTGGTGTATTGCTCTTCGCCAATCATGGGCGACACGTCGGCGCCAAGCGCGGCGAAGCCTTGTGCGACTTCGCCTTTGAGGCGCACATCGCTGCGTTCATGGCGGTCGCTATAGCTTGCGATGATGCGTGCGGCGCGCGTTCTCTCTGTTGCGATAAGCGATCCGAAGGCGGCGTTGTCGCTGTTCACGGCGTCAAGGGACGCGCGCGCGACAAGATTGCGCTTGTAGGAACGGATGACGGGCATGATCAGCGCGAGGCTGTATATTTGCGCGTCGCCCTCAATCACCGTTGTCGCGGGGCGCGAGCGGACGATGGTTGCGCTTGCTTCCGCGCGCAGGCCCGAGGCGCCGATGGGTGTCGAGTGGGAGAGGCCGGCCTGAAGCGAGTCCTTGAAATTCACCGAAGCGGCGAGACGCATGGTGGTGAGATCGCCGTCGCGCAGCAAGCGATAGGCCTTGCCCAACGCGGAGACCTGTCCGTCGCGCACCAGCCGCGTCGTCCGGTTGGAAAAGCCGAAAGTCAGTGTCGGCTTCTGGTAGTCGAGCTTCATGTCGATATCGACCGTGCCGGGCTCGGCGCCGTATCGCATGACCGGTTCGATTTTGAGGCCGGGAATGTCGCGGGTGAGCGAGACCGCGCGCTCCAGCGTCGCGCGCCTTGTCGGCGTGTCGCGCTTCAGGCGTTCTGCGTAGGCCGTCACCATGTAGTGATTGCGCCCTTCGGTTTCGCCGGAAAGGCGGACATTGGCGACGCGGCCTTCTGCGGCGAGCACGCGCACGACGCCATTATCGAAGGACTGGTCCGGAATGACGACCGTGAAAAAAGCGACGCCCGCGTCCTCATAAGCCTTGCTCATGGCGGCGGCCATGCGGGTGAGGACATCGTTTGTCGCCATGCCGCCAATGAAGGGCCGGGCGGCGTCGGCGACGGCCTGGGGAACATCGGTTCCTTTAAAGCTGACGCCGCGAAGGAGAAATGGCTCGATCTCCCGCACATCGCTGCGCGCAATATTGTCGGGCGCGTCCACCTCCCCGGGCTGCAAGCGCTCTTCCTCAGCGCCGCCCGCCGGGGAGAGCAGCGAAGCGAAGAGGAAGAGCGGCGGAAGGAGCGCGCAGGCGCGCACCATCATCCGTAAGCGGAAGACGAAATCAGGCATAAAAGTCCCGGGACAGTGAAGGAAAGAAAGGGCGGCGGCTTTACCGCCCCTTCGATGCGATGGCGCTAGTTGTTGCCGAGCAATCCGCCGAGAAGCCCGCCGCCATCATCGACGATGTCTTCAAGGGGTCCTGTCGGATCATCGAGCGCGCCGCCGAGCGGTCCGGTCACGCCGCCAAGATCGCCATCGCCGCTGACCGGCAACACTTCCGTCACGCCGCCGACCGTGTCTTCGACGCCGCCGACCACATCGCCGGTCACCGCCGTGTCGAGGGTGACAAGCTCTCCATCTGCGCTGGCGCCGAGCGTGACGAGGCTGCCTTCCTGCTGGTCGCCGGAAAGAAGGCTGACGCCGAGAAGCGACTCCTCGCCGCCGCCGATGGTCATCGTGTCGCCAATCGTTGCGGTGATGAGATCGCCCGGCGCCGCCAACAGGCCGTCGACGAGATAAATCTCGCCATTGCCGGTTTGCACAAGCGTCTGGCCGGTCTCGTCCGCAACGCCAAGCACCGTGCCAACAATCGGCGTGCCGCCGGGCGTCATGCTGTCCACCAGGCTCGCGCTGAAGAAGGCTGAACCCGCGGCGAGTGAAGCCGCGTCGCCCGTCAGGACGAGCCCTTCCGAGATCAATTCATTGCCGTTCTCCGGATCGCCCGTATTGGCGAGAAGTCCCGTGCCGCCAAGGCCGTTCGGCCCGATAAGGCCGCCTGTCGCGACGAGATTCGATTGGCCGGCGTTCACACGTCCGTCTGCGCCGTCTTCACCGGCCGCCCCTTGAGGGCCGGTCGCTCCTTGAGTGCCGGTAGCGCCTTGCGGGCCTTGGGGGCCCGTGGCGACGGGCTGTCCCACAGAAGACACGCGGTTGCCGCCAGTGGACGAGCAGGCGGTTGCGAAGAAAGCGCACGCCGCGGAAAGCGCGAGCGCCCGTTTGAAACGAAGACCTTGTGACATTCGATAACTCCCTTTTGGTCTTGTTC
>JAUIEG010000359.1 GCA_030428745.1 Alphaproteobacteria bacterium | reverse complement strand
GCGATAATATTCCGCAAAAAAATCGTCGCGGCTCACCGGCGCCAGAATATCGTCAAGTGTGAGAATGCGCGCCTCCCATGGCGGAATTCCATTCTGAAAAAGCGGCGGCTAGCGCCGCCGCTCTCAATCTTCAGAATTACAGTACCGCCGGGCCCGGATCAATGAGAGGCGTCAACCCCGGTTAAGAGGGACCTTAAAGATCTCCGTCCGGCTCTTCCATCAGCTTTTCCTTGCTGACGGTTTTGTCGGTCACCGTGGCGCGCTCGATAATGTAATCAACCACTTTTTCTTCGAACAACGGCGCGCGCACCTGCTGAATGGCTTGCGGATTCTTCTGATAGAATTGCAGCACTTCCTGCGGCGAAATATTCTGCCCTTGCATCTGCATATACTGGGCTTCCTGAATCGCCTGGCGCTGGATCGCCTGTTGCAACTCTTCGGAGGGAACCTTCACATCGGCGCGTTTGCCGATTTCCGCGAGGACCAGCCCAAGGCGCACACGGCGCTCGGCGATCTTGCGGTACTCTTCTTTCAGTTCATCGTCAGTCTTGTCTTTATCTTCTTCATCGCGCTCGGTCGATTCCACCTGACGCCAGATCTGATCGAACTCGCCATCGACCATGCCTTGCGGCAGTTCGAAGTCGTGGGCTTCATCGAGCTTGTCGAGAAGCGTGCGCTTCAAATGGTTGCGTGACAGGTCTTTGTACTCGCTCTCAATGCGCTCCCTGATACGTTTTTGCAGATCGTCGAGACTTTCAAGACCGACTTTCTTTGCGAGCTCATCATCGATCGCCGCTTCTTCCGGCGCGCGCACTTCGTGGACTTTCACATCAAAGACCGCGTCTTTCCCGGCGAGGTCCTTGGCGTGGTATTCTTCGGGGAAAGTGACTTTCACTTCCACGTCGTCATCAGTCTTGGCGCCGATGAGCTGTTCTTCAAATCCGGGGATGAACTGGCCGGAACCGAGCACAAGTTCAAAGCCCTCGCCCTTGCCGCCGTCGAATTCAACGCCATCGACCTTGCCGACGAAATCAATCAGGACCTGGTCTTTTTCCTTGGCTTTGGCGGTCTTGCCGCGCGCCTTGTAGCTCAGCTGCTGCTCAGCGACTTTGGAAAGCGCCTCGTCCACATCGGCGTCGGGAACCTCAGCGACCGGACGGGTCAGCTTCAGGGTTGAAACGTCCATGGGATCGAATGACGGCAGGATTTCCGCATGCAGATCATATTCGAGATCAGCTTTGCCTTCGATCACGTCGTCGATTTTCGAGGTCAGTTCAGGACGCGGCGTCGTCGCCGGCTGAAGATCGCGCTCTGAGAACGCTTTCTGCGAGGTTTCCGTGACAATGTCCTGGATAATCTCGCTCATCATGCCCTTGCCGTAGAGCTTTTTGAGATGGGAGATCGGCGCCTTGCCCTTGCGGAAGCCTTTCAGGTGAACCCGGCCCTTCACTTCCTGAAGCTTGGTGACAAGTTTCTTGTCGAGCTCCTCAGCGGAGACCTTCACCTGAAACTTGCGGTCGAGCCCTTCGGCGCTTTTCTCAATGACTTCCATTTTTATCTCGTCTCTAAAATGCCGGTCTCGGCCGGCTGATTCCTGTCTTTCGTCTCGCCCGCCAGGCCAGCGGCCGGCGGCGATTGGTGCGGATGAGAGGACTCGAACCTCCACGCCTCACGGCGCCAGAACCTAAATCTGGTGCGTCTACCAGTTCCGCCACATCCGCAACGCTCGGAGCGCCATATCCACGCGCAAAGCAAAAGCGGGCCGGCGCGGCTGCGGCGGCCCCCTCGCGAGCGCGCTTCTATAGCAGAGAAAACCTTCCTGTCGAGGCGTCGGAACCTCGATTAGAGCCGTTTTTCGAACCACATGACGTCATGGTAACGGCCGAACTTCCGCCCGACCTCATGGTATGTCCCGATCTCCTTGAAGCCGAACCGCTCATGGAAGCGGATCGAGGCGTCATTAGGCAGGGCGATCCCCGCATAGGCGCGGTGGAGGTCCTCCGCCGCCAGCTCCGAAAACAGCCGCTCATAGAGCGCCCGGCCGACCCCGCGCCCGGTGATATCCGGCGCTGCGTAGATCGTCGTTTCGACGGAGGTCGAATAGGCTTTCTTGGCTTTAAACGCCATGGACCCGGCATAGCCGGCGAACGCCCCTTCCAGTTCGGCGACAAAAAGCCGGTGCGGCCCCTCTTCCGAAAACTGGGCGAACCATGGCTCGCGCGCCTCGGTGGTGAACGCGCCCACATCGAAGGTGACGGCCGTCGTCTCCACGAAATGATTATAAAGCGCCGTAATCGCCTCAAGATCCCGCCGCTACGCGCGCCTGACGGAAACCACGCTCATTGCTGGGCGCCGCCCCCGGGCTGGACGCCGCCCTGTTGGCCAGCTGCGCCGGGCTGGGGCTCTTGCTGCGGCGTTTGCTGTTGAGGCGGTGCGAAAAGCTGGCGCAGAACCGCCGGAACCGCGCCCGGCAGGTCCTCTGCGATGAGGCCCGGCCCGGCGACCTGCCCCGCAGCGCCATGAATCCAGGAGCCTGCCCCGGCCGCGGCGAAGCCGTCCATGCCTTGCGCCCGCAGTCCTGCGATGAAGCCGGCGAGAACATCGCCCGCCCCGGCCGTTGCAAGATCTGGCGGCGCATTGGCGTTGATGAGAACACGCCCATCTGGCGCGGCGATGACCGTGTCAGCGCCTTTGAGCACGACGACGCAGCCGGCCCTGGCGCTAGCGGCGCGCACAGCGGCGAGCTTGCCCCCGCCCTCTTGCAGCAGCTTGAACTCTTCGGGAAAGAGCCGCGCGAACTCACCAGTGTGCGGCGTCAGCACATCTTCGGGCCGCAGCGCCGAAAACAGTGTTTGCGCATCATCGGCGAAACTCGTCAGCGCGTCAGCGTCGAGCACGGCCCCCGCCTTGCTGTTCAAAATCGCCAGCACGTTTTCCTTCGTCTTGGCGCCGACGCCATTTGCCGGACCGGCGACCACACACATGGGAATGCGCTCTGCGTCTTTCAGATGCGCAGCCACATGCTCGGCATTGTCGCAAACCCGAAGCATAATCGCGGTGAGATGCGCCGCGTGAACGGGCGCTGCTTCCTGCGGCGACAACACAGTCACGAGCCCCGCGCCAATGCGCAAAGCCCCCTCCGCCGCCAGCCGGATCGCGCCGGTGTTCAAGGGCCCGCCGGACACCGCCATGACAGAGCCGCGGGTATATTTGTGCCCGCCCCATTGCGGCCGCGGGAACAAGGCGCCCCACAGCGCCGGGTGATTCTCAAAGGTTTCGACGCCCGCCTTCATCGTCGCTTCATCGCTGATTCCGATATCGGCGATGTCGACGGCGCCGGCGAGCGCGCGGCCCGGAAACAGAAGATGCCCCGGCTTTCGCGCCTGAAAAGTGATGGTGCGCGCCGCCTGAACCGCCGTTCCCATCACCGCGCCGGTGTCAGCGTTGACGCCCGACGGCAGGTCGATGGCGAAAACCGGCGCGGGGGCCGCGTTCATCGCCTCAATGGCCGCCTTCGGCGCGCCCTCAACATCACGCGCAAGCCCGGTGCCGAAGATGGCGTCGACGATCAGCCCGGCGCCGTTCAGCACGTCTGGTGAAAAAGGCGCTATCTCCCCTTCATAAAGATCGGCCATGAGTTTGGCGTCGCCTTTCAGGGCCTCGCGCTCGCCAATGAGGCCGAGGCGCACGCTCCACCCTGCGCTCGCCAATTCCCGCGCCACGACAAAACCGTCGCCGCCATTATTGCCGGGTCCGCAGATGACGGCCACGGGACGGCGCGACCAGGCGCGCTGGATAAGCTCGGCGGCGCGTTCGCCCGCCGTCTCCATCAGCGCGGCCGACGCCGTTCCGGCATCC
>JAUIEG010000358.1 GCA_030428745.1 Alphaproteobacteria bacterium | reverse complement strand
GCTTCACGGCCCCAACCCCCGCAAGCGTGCGCGCCATGGTGGATGCGATCAGAATTCCGGAAAACGGTTAGTCGTCGAGGCCGGCGGCTTCGAGCGCGCGTTTTCTGTCGCCATCCGAGCCAATTCCTTCGGCGGCTTTGACGTAAGCGGCGCGTAAAGCGTCGTCGTCTTCGACCATATCCGAAAAGGCTTCAAGGGCGAGACGGCGGTCATGATCGGAGCCGATATCTTCACTCGCGGCGATCAGCGCCAGTTTTGTCTCCGCTGAAAGACCGTCGACGCCAGCGGCCTCTTCCAGCGTCAGGCGTTGATCGTGATCGGAAGAAAGCGCGCCGAACGCATTGAGCCAGGCCGCCGCCGCAATATCGTCCTGCACGAGGAACGGCGTGGTGTCGCTCAGGATGAGGCGCAGATCATGATCGCTGTCAATACGCTCGCCGATTGTCTCGAGCAGGCGCGCCGCCGCTTTCGGCGTCAAATTATCCTGCTCCAGCAACGCCTCGCTGGCGCGGCGCAGGTCGTGATCGCTTTCAAGGCGCTCCATCAGGCCGATGGCGAGACCGATAGAGTCGTCATTCAGATCGCGCTCAGAGACGCTTTCGATCAGCCGGCGCAGATCGTAATCGCTTTCAATACGCGACGCCGTCTCAAGAAACATCGGCATTTCATCAGCGCTAATCTCTTCGTTTTGCAGGACCGCATCGAGCGCGACGCGCAAATCATGGTCGCCCTCAATGTTCTTCAAAGATTTCAACAGCGATTGAACCTCGTCATTGTCGAGGTCGGCCTGTTGCGTCAGTTCAGTGATGTAGCGAAGGCGCGCATGATCGCTGTAAATATTATCGATCTTTTCAAGCACCGCCGCCGGGCCGCCGTTCTTGAGCAGGATTTCAACGCGTTCTTCAGCCTTGGCGCCGCTGGCTTCGAGAAAGGCGATGAGGAGCTTTTTCTTCGCGATGGCGGTCTCAGGATTTTGATCCTGTTTGTCGCCGTCGAGATAGTAGATGCTCGCAACCCTGTCGCCGTCCGGTTCAAAGACGACGCGTTCGTCGCGCCCCTCCCACTTCCGGGTGATCTCCAGCTTGTGTTCCAGCGAGGCGATATCGTCGCCATCCTCGTTCAACTCATACTCGCCGCGCCATGACGCTTCGAGATCGAGGCCGTCCTGTTTCAGTGCGAAATTGCCTTTGTCGCCATGAACCACATGGCGTACGCCTTCGTCATCATTGATCGTGATGTTCACGTCGGCGTCGCCATCGCCGAAAGCCGAAGCGTAAACGGCGGCTAGGATGATGGCGCCTACGATAAGGGCGCCGAGCGTGCTGAGGCGGTTCATGGGACCGGTCCCTTTCTGGCTGTGCTGACCTTAGCTGGACTGGCCTGCGGAATCCATCGCCGCGCCGAGATAGTCTGCGGTGCGCATTTCCATCAGGCGCGAGGCGGTGCGCTCGAATTCGAATGCGCCATGGCCCTCTGCGTAAAGCGCCTCGGGTTCTGCACCGGCGGAACAGACAAGCTTCACCTTGGCGTCATAGAGGGTGTCGATCAGCGTTGAGAACCGTTTCGCCTCATTGCGCTGTTCCGGCCCCATGACCGGAATATGGTCAAGGAAGAGCGCCCCATAACGCCGGGCAAGAGCGAGATAGTCGCTAGCGCCCAGAGGCTTTTCGCAAAGGTCTGAAAATGCAAACCGAGCGGCGCCGCGCGCGGTGCGCGGAACGTGGAGTTTGCGGCCTTTCATCTGGATGTCCTCGCTGCGCTCATGGGCGCCGCTGATCATATTGTTCCAGGCGTGGTCCATGGCCTTGTCTGCGGCGGCGCCAAGAGGCGTCAGATAGACGGGCGCTGCGGTGAGCTTGGCGAGCCGATAATCGCGCGCCGACTGCATCTCGAAAATATCGAGGCGCGACTTCAAAAGCGCGATGAAGGGCAAAAAAAGCTGCCGGTTCAACCCGTCCCGATAAAGATCGTCGGGCGCGCGGTTCGACGTGGCCACGATCACGACGCCGCGCTCGAAGAGAGACGTAAACAGGCGCCCGAGGATCATGGCGTCGGCGATGTCAGTGACGTGAAACTCATCGAAACAAAGCAGCAGCGCCTCGCGCGCGAGGTCATGGGCGACCGGCGGCATGGGGTCGTCAGGGGAGGCGCGGTTATAGGCTTTGTGCTTTTTCTTTTCCGCTTCAGACAGGGAGCGCCATTCGCCGATGCGTTCATGGGCTTCGGCCATAAACTCGTGAAAATGAACGCGGCGCTTTTTTGCAAAGCCGGTGTTGTTGAAGAAGATGTCCATCAGAAGGGTTTTGCCGCGCCCAACCCCGCCCCAGAGATAAAGGCCCCTTGGCGGCGCTTTCTTCGATCGAAACCAGCTTCCGATACCTCCCTTCGCCGGGCCCGAATAGGACCGGAGCGCATCATGAAGCGCCTGCAGCCGGTCCGCCGCCTCTTCCTGCGCCGGATCGGGGGTCAGCGCGCCTGATTCCAAAAGCGCCTCATATCGCGGGCGCGGTCCCTTGCTCATTCTCGCGCTATATCGCGCCTCGCGTCACTGGTCGAGGGCGTCGCCGGCGGGAAAATGACGCCTCGTGGCGTTGGCGAAGGCGACGAGCGAGAGCATGACCGGCACCTCGACAAGCACGCCCACGACGGTGGCGAGGGCTGCGCCGGAGTTAAGGCCAAAGAGGCTGATGGCGACGGCGACAGCCAGTTCGAAAAAGTTTGACGTGCCGATGAGCGCGCAGGGCGCGGCGATGTTGAAGGGTATGCGCCACACCCACGCGGCGGCGTAAGCGGCGGCGAAGACGCCGTAAGACTGGATGAGGAGCGGGACGGCGATCAGGGCGATGATAAGCGGGCGCTCAAGAATAACCCCGCCCTGAAAACCGAAGAGCAGGACCACCGTCGCTAACAGGCCGACGATTGAATAGGGTTTAAGCTTGCCGGTGAAGTTTCCGACCCTTGTTTCGCCGCCAGTGCGTAAAAGCGCCGAGCGTGTCGCCACGCCGGCGATCAGCGGGATCACCACATATAAAGCGACCGACAGGATCAGCGTTTCCCACGGCACGGCAATGTCCACGACGCCGAGCAGGAAGGCGACGATAGGCGCGAACGCGAAGACCATGATGGCGTCATTCACGCTGACCTGCGCGAGCGTATAGGTGGGATCGCCCCGGGTGAGTTGCGACCAGACGAACACCATCGCCGTGCAGGGGGCGGCCCCCAGTAGAATGAGGCCGGCGATATAGCTCTCCGCATCTGCGGACGGAATGAGACCGGCGAACACATGCTTGAAAAAGAGGACGCCAAGGCCCGCCATGGTGAATGGCTTGATGAGCCAGTTCACGACAAGGGTGACGACAAGGCCCTTGGGTCGTTCGCCGATGCGCCTGAGGCTGGCGAAGTCAACGCCGATCATCATCGGGAACACCATGGCCCAGATGAGAACGGCGACGACGAAATTTACATTGGCGGCCTGCCAGGAGGCGAGGGTTTCGAAAAGATCCGGCCACAACTTGCCAAGCGCAATTCCGGCGGCGATGCACAAGGCGACCCAGAGGGACAAATATCTTTCGAATACGGACACAGGGCCGTCCTCTTCTGTCTAGGCGTCAGGCTGCAATAAAAAGGCGTCTATCGCTGCGCGAATGTCGGCGAAGACGGTTTCGAAGGCGGCGCGTTTTTCCGCGTCGTCGCCTTCAGCGGCGGCGGGATCGGGAAAACTCCAATGAAGTGTCTGTGGGGCCTCGCCGCTTTTTGTCGGCCAGATGGGGCACGCCTCTCCGGCGGCGTTGTCGCAGACGGTGACGATTGCATCCATGACAGGCGCGCCCGCTGCGGCGAATTCGTCCCAGCTTTTCGATCGCGCATCTTCAGGCGGGG
>JAUIEG010000357.1 GCA_030428745.1 Alphaproteobacteria bacterium | reverse complement strand
CAGGAGCACACGCTGGCTGAAGGCAAGTTCATGCATCGCGGCCGGCCCGTGAAGCCGGAAGCCATCACCGACATTGCGCTGATGACGGTCGAGGGTGAGAACGACGACATTTCCGGCATCGGTCAGACCCAGGCGGCGCACGACCTTTGCGTGAACTTGCCGGAAAACATGCGGCTCGATTATATCCAGCCCGATGTCGGCCATTATGGCGTCTTCAACGGCTCGCGCTGGCGCTCGGAAATTCAACCCCGCATCGCAGACTTTATGCGCATGGCGTCGAAGGAAGCGGCGAAGCGCTAAACCTGAAACGTCGGCAGGGGGATGAATGACGCTTTACGAACTTCTGGATGTGATCGCTTCTCAACGGGAGCTGGTTTTTAACACCTGGAATATGTTCGTCGCCGTTCACATTACGATTGTCGGTGGCCTGTTCCTCGTCCAACGCGATGTCTCGTTGAAGGAACGCGTCGCCGCTTACGCCCTTTATATCGTTTTCCTTTACATGAACTGGAACGCCCAGGTCGTGAACTACGACTATATCGGATTGCTGATCTCAGAAGCGCGGGCGTTGGAAAGTCTGCAAGGCTGCGGCGTTGCGGTGTGTCTAGCCAAACAGCTTCCGTCTTTCGCCAATGCTAAAATTCTCGTTCATGTGGCCTATGGTGTTGGCGCTCTCTCGACGCTGCTCGCGGTTATGCTGATCAACCGGATCGCCCACCGGCCTGAACCACGAACGGTTCTAGGGAGTTAATGCGAGGGCAGCGTCAGGCCGGCGTCTTCAATATCGGTGCGGCGCTCATTGAGCGTTCGGCGCACGACATCGCGCGCGGCAAGCTCCATCAACGCCGCATCGCATTTTGAAATCTTGAAGTTTGTAGGGATGGTCGCCAGATGGGCGCTGATCGCCTCGGCGCCGCCCCGGCGTTTCCCGCATGACTTGGGCCACTCATCTATTATTGCATCGGTGTAGCGCATCTTGAGAACAAGGAAAGATACGCCGGCGCTTTCAAATCCATCGTCCAGAGCGACTTCCCGATAGGCTTCGGCGCGCTTACCGACAATATCGACGACGCGTCCCGGATCGGAGGTCCAGAGTTTCAGGTTGCGGGTTTTCATCATGATCTCCGGCGCGGCGCTCTTGCCGGCGTCGAAGGAAAAAATAATGACGCGTTTGGCGGGGTTGTTATCGCCGCTTGCGTGCAAAGCGACGTCCTGAAGCGTTTCAACGCCAGTGTTATCAAGAATGCCGCCATCGCCAAGATGCCAGTAGCGCGTTTCGCCGCCATGGCAGGAGTCACTTGCTTCAATCGCGGCGGGTCCGAGCAGTGGAGGAAATCCGGCGGAAACAGCGACAGCGAGTGCGACCGGAAAGTCCGCCGGCGTCGGACGGGCGCACCCTTCCAGTGAGAATGACGCCGTTCGCAAGGTCTTCTGTGTGAAAGGCGGCGTTACGCTTTCTTCTTCTGGAATGGGAAGAGTTGAAAACACGAACCGCCGCGCATCATCATAGCGAGCGCCATTGATCAGCAGCACCGGCGAAGCAGGCAAATCGCCAAAACGTGCGCCGTCAATGAACTGGTCGTCCAGTGCGTCCTGGAGAGACGAAAGCCGGCGCGTCGGGCTTGTGAGCCGGCCCGGTTTCAGGAATTGCCGGAAGGTGAGGTCCCGCAGGAAATTATGCGTCATCGCTTCTTTGAAAGCCGCGAAGTCTTCATTACGACACGGGGCTGTGTTGCTTGACGGCTCGCAAGGCGACGGTTTGTGGAGCGCATAGTAGACAGCCGGAAACCCGCCGCCAGACACGCTGGAAACATGTGTGACGCGATCCATCACGCCTGCTTCGGCCAAAGCCTCGATTGCGGCGGCCCCGAAAACGCTGGCGCGGGCCCCGCCGCCCGACAAGGCGACGCCAATGAACTCCGAACCATCCGAAGACGGCGCAACTTCGCTGCGCACAACGGGCGTTGTGTTGTCAGTCGCTGTATAATGAATTTTATCCGGTCGCCAAAATGCACAGCCGCTATTCAGCAGTGCGGCGGCGATAAGCGCGATACGCGCAATATTGTTGAACATCCCCCGGCCCCGATCCGAAAATCCCCTGGCCACTTTGCGCTCTATCCGAAAGCCTGTCCAGTTTGGGGCCGGCGCCCGCTTCAGGACGCCTTCGACAAAAACGCGATGGGAAGCCCGCCGGGGGCTTCGAGATAATAAATCCGCTCGCCGTGAGCGTCATCCGGGCCTTTGACGTCGAGGCCGTTTTTCTTCGCTTGCTCGGCATAGGCATCCGCGTCATCAACAACAATTTGCAGCATGGTCATTTCCGGCATTTGCTCGCCGGCCGCCCAGAGTTCAATCCAGCTCCCAAGCCCTTCCTGCGCGCCGTCGCCTACGGGGAAGACGGCGCCTGAAAAGCCGTCGCTTTTTCCGAGGTCCATGGGGGTGAGCCCAAGTCCGTTTTCCCCAAGCAACGCTGCGATGGCTTTGGCGTCATCGGCGTGCGCGACTTTGCAAAAGCGAATGCCTAGAACTTTCATGGGCGATCTCCTATTGAAGCGGGGGCAGGCATAAAAAGGAACGCTACGACAAATGGCGGCGAAATCCAAAAACGAAACGCGTCTCTATCTCGTTGACGGGTCCGGTTATCTGTTCCGGGCCTATTTCGCCATGGCGCGCTCGCGGGAAGGCCTGACGCGCCAGTCCGATGGATTGCCCGTCGGCGCCGTGCTCGGCTTTTCAAACATGCTCAACAAGCTGCTCACGGACATGCAGGACGAACATGACCCGACCCATCTTGCGGTCATTTTTGACTATTCGGGAAAGACCTTCCGCAATGAGATTTATCCCGACTATAAAGGCAACCGCCCTGACGCGCCGGAGGATCTGATCCCGCAATTTCCACTCGTGCGGGAAGCGACGCGCGCCTTTAATGTCCCCTGTCTTGAGACCGAAGGTTTCGAAGCCGATGACATCATCGCGACTTATGCGCGTCAGGTTGAGGCCGATGGCGGCGAGGTCGTTATCATCTCTTCCGACAAGGATTTGATGCAGCTTGTCTCCGACAAAGTGTCGATGTTCGATCCCATGAAGAACAAGAAGATCGGCCGCGAAGAAGTCATGGAAAAATTCGGTCTGGGTCCGGAACATGTCGTCGATATTCAGGCGCTCGCCGGCGATTCATCTGACAATGTGCCGGGCGTGCCCGGCATCGGGATCAAGACGGCGGCGCAGCTGATCGAGGAATATGGCGACCTTGAAACGCTGTTGGGCCGCGCTGAAGAGATCAAACAGAACAAGCGGCGTGAGAATTTGATCGAATTCGCCGAGCAGGCGCGCATTTCAAAGCGCCTTGTGGAATTGCGCACTGACGTGCCGCTGGAGTTTCCTGTTGATGAGTTGTCCATGCGCGCCATCGATCTGGACTTGTTGCTGCCGTTTCTGGAAGAAATGGAGTTCAACAAGCTTATTGATCGTGTGAAACGTGAAGTCGGCATGGCGGATATTGATGCGCGGTCGGGTCCGCCGCCGGCGCCGGAAGGCGACATCGCCTATGAGACGGTCTTCGACGAAGCGGCGCTCAAGGCGTGGATTGCGCGCGCCTATGAACGCGGCGTGATTGCCGTCGATACCGAAACGAACAGCCTCAACGCCATGCAGGCCAATCTCGTGGGGGTATCCTTATCAACGCAGGCGGGCGAGGGCTGCTACATCCCGCTCGGCCATGGCGCCGAAGGGCTTGCGCTTGATGACGAAGAGACCGGCAAACAAATCCCGCTCGACAAGGCGCTGAAGCTTTTAAAACCAATGTTGCAGGATGAGAGCATTCTCAAAGTCGGGCAAAACTTGAAATATGACGCGCTCGTTCTGTCGCGCTATGGAATCGATGTTGCGCCCTTC
>JAUIEG010000356.1 GCA_030428745.1 Alphaproteobacteria bacterium | reverse complement strand
TTATATTTTCAATCATGGCTATCCGGCCGCGAATGAGGCCGGGCTGCATGCCTTTCACGCCAGTGAAATTCCTTATGTTTTCGGCACTATCGATGACTTGACGCCGAGCTGGCCGGAAATTCCGGACACTGCGACGGAAAGAAGATTGTCCGACGCTATGCTTGGTTACTGGTCATCATTCGCGCGCGACGGTGCGCCAAGCGCGAAAGGCGAGCCTTCGTGGCGTCCTTATTCCGATGATGAAGCCTATATGTACTTTGAAGATGGGCCTGAAGGATCTGCAACTCACCTTCTTCCCGGCATGTATGAATTGCATGAAGAAGTGATGTGCCGCCGCCGAGCAGCGAACGTCGCATGGAATTGGAATGTCGGAGTCGCATCGCCGCCTTTGCCGCCGCAAGTTCCGGGGTGCCGATGACCGACGGCCGCATTCAAACATATGCGTTGACTCTGGACAGGTTCATCGATCACGCAGCCAAGTGGCACCCGGACGCTGAGGTCGTAACAGCCCTGGAAAATGGTGATGCGGCCCGCGTAGGGTACGCGGCCTTGCGCGCGCGTGCGCTTTCTGTTTCGGCCGCCCTTGCTGATCTTGGAGTCGCCTTTGGTGATCGTGTCGCGACTCTTGCCTGGAATACTCAGGCGCATGTAGAGGCATGGTACGGGATCAAGGGAATGGGCGCCATTTGTCATACGCTCAATCCCCGTCTGACGACCGCGCAGCTGGCTTCGATGCTGGCCCAATCCAAAGCGCGGCCTTTGATTGTCAGCGCCGACCTCTTCCCGCAGGCGAAAGAGCTGGCGGAACGCGTTCCGACTGTGTCGCAGCTTCTTGTCATCGACGGGCCTTGTCCCGATTTGGGCGCAGGCGGCTCCGACCTTTGGCTAAACGCTCTTGGGACCTTAATGGAAGGGGTGGAAAGCGACGTGCGCTGGGGTGACTTTGACGAGACAACTCCATGCGGGTTGTGCTTCACTTCTGGCACCACCGGCGCGCCGAAAGGCGTCACTTATACTCATCGTGGAAATTATCTTCATACTTTGCGGCTTTTGCAGGCTGATGTCATGGGGCTGAGGGCGACTGATGCTGTGCTGGCGGCCGTGCCCATGTTTCATGCTAACGCCTGGGGGCTTCCCTTCGCAGCGCCGGCTGTCGGCGCCAAGCTGGTGTTGCCCGGGCGAAATACTGACGGCGCCAGTCTGGCGCGTCTTATCAATTCGGAGAACGTGACAATTGCGCTTGGCGTACCGACTGTTTGGCTGGGGCTTGTCGAGCATCTCGAAACACATGGCGGCGATGTGCCAACGTTAAAGCGTATAGTGGTTGGCGGCGCGCCCATGACGCCAGCGCTGATGGAAAGAATCGAAGATCGTTTGGGTGTAACTGTACAGACAAGTTGGGGAATGACCGAACTCTCGCCGCTCGGCACAAGCGCGCTGGCGAATGATCCCAAACGCAAACCCTGGTCATCGGGCCGGCCTGCGATTGGCGTCGATCTGCTGCTGACGGATATTGACGGAAAGCCTCTTCCCGAACAGCGAAATGGCGAAGGACGCCTGCGCGTTCGCGGCGCCTCGGTGCTGGAGCGATATTTCGGAGAAGCCGAGCCGGCGACGGATGCGAATGGCTGGTTCGATACGGGCGACCTTGCGCGACTCGACGCTCAGGGCAATCTTATCATCACCGGACGCGCCAAAGACTTGATCAAATCCGGAGGGGAGTGGATAAACCCATCTGAGATTGAAGCTATTGTCGGGGCGCATCCGCAAGTCTCCCTTGTCGCTGTGATTGGCCGCACAGATCCGAAATGGGGAGAACGGCCAATTCTGCTGGTGGAGTTGGGAGGGGATCAGTCTATTACAGACGAGGAGCTGCTGAAGCCTTTGCACGGGCGCGTGGCGTCGTGGTGGATTCCCGATGAAGTCGTGCGTGTGGAGACCATGCCGCTAGCGGCGACAGGAAAGATCGACAAAATGCTTTTAAGAGCGGAACATAGTAATTGACGAGTTGCGCATATCTTGAGCGATTTGGTGAACTACGAGAATATGGAAAGGCTTGATCTTGTCTACATCTGCAAAAACTCAGGGTAAGCGTCTTACCAAGGCGGAGCAAAGAGCCGAGTCAATCGAGCAAATCCTCGATACGGCCGAATACCTTTTTTCTAAACGCGGATTTCACGGGGTCACGCTTAAAGATGTCGCGAAAGGCGTTGGCGTTCATCATACGCTGCTGCATTATTATTTTGCCGACAAGAAAGCGCTCTTTGACGCTGTCTTCGATCGCCGCGCGCCGGTCTCAAGCGCACGCCGGATGAAGGCGCTTGATGAGTACGACTTGAAGACAAAGGGAAAACCGACAGTGGAGGGCGCGCTGCACGTCTTCCTCGATACGGATTTCGATCTCTATATCGAAGGCGGAGACGAGTGGAAGAACGGCCTGGCGCTCACGGCGCAGGTTGCAAACTCTCCTGAATGGGGCACGGAAATCATGGGGAATTATTTTGATCCCGTGGTTCGGCGCCTGATTGAAATTCTAAAAAAAGCGCTGCCGGGTTGTCCCGAAGAAGACCTCTTCTGGTGCTATCACTTTGTCTCGGGCGCGCTGATGCTGACGCTTGCGCGAACCGGCCGTATCGACCGGCTGTCGGGCGGGCTGTGCAAATCGGATGATTTGCCTGCCGTTAAAGAGCGGATGGCGCGTTTCATGGCCGCCGGCTTCCATCAGATTTGCGACGAAAAGGTGCAAGCGGCCAAGGGGTAAAGACCCTGATGTTGCGGTGTTTCTCACCGATTTTTTGCCCCCTTAAAACTAACTCACGAGAGAGTGTATGACTTCGTTTGATAGAATTGATCTGAATGATCGGGTTGCAATCGTCACTGGCGCAGGGGGCGGGCTCGGCCGCTGTCACGCGCTAGAGCTGGCGCGTTACGGCGCCAAGATCGTGGTGAATGATCTCGGCGCAGAGAACGCGGAAAAGGTCGCTGCTGAAATTCGGGAACAAGGCGGCGAAGCGATCGCCTATGCCGGTTCGGTCACCGATGAAGATCAGGTGCAGGAGATGGTTGCCGCGACGATGGATCGGTGGGGCCGCATTGATATTCTCGTGAACAATGCGGGCATCCTGCGTGACCGGAGCTTTGCAAAGATGGACGTTTCGGACTTCCGCCTTGTGGTGGACGTCCATTTGATGGGCGCGGTGATTTGCACCAAGGCGGTCTGGGAGATTATGCGCGCGCAGGGCTATGGACGGATCGTGATGACGACGTCGTCTACCGGTCTTTATGGAAATTTTGGGCAAGCGAATTACGGCGCCGCCAAGATGGCGCTTGTGGGCTTGATGCATACGCTCGCCATTGAAGGCGAAAAATACGACATACGCGTCAATTGCCTTGCGCCCACGGCGGCGACCCAGATGACGGGCGGGGTGCTTTCGAAAGAGGCGCTTGAGCTTCTGGATCCTGCGCTGGTCAGTCCAGGCGTTGTTGCGCTGTCGTCAGACGCCGCGCCGACCCGCGCCGTTCTTTGCGCCGGCGCCGGCCACTTCGCTTGTGCGAATATTACCTTGACGGATGGCGTATTCATAGGCGGCGGAGAAGACGCCGCCGACCGTATTACGGATCGTTGGGAAGAAATCGCAGACAGGACAAACGATATTACGCCGCGATTTGGTTTTACGCAGGGTCAGCGTGAACTCAAAAGCGCCGGCGCTGAAGACGTATCCATGGCCGGCGGGGGCTGATGCCGATCGCAATCATACCCGAATTTGCCGGGTGAAAAGCGCATAGCGCGCCAGAAAACGCAAAAGCCGGCCCAAGATCGGCGATGTTGATAAAGCAGGAGAGGAACGCCGATGGCTGTCCATGAAAAGGCGGCGCCAATCGCGCATGACCTGAAGCAGAATGAGGTCAAAGTCATTGTGGCTT
>JAUIEG010000355.1 GCA_030428745.1 Alphaproteobacteria bacterium | reverse complement strand
CTGTGCGTCGATGCAGCCGGCGCCGGCGGTGACGCGCATGCCCGACACGCTCACCTGTCTGAAAGGCGAACCGAAACGGATGACGACACCGTGCACGCCGCCGTCGCGCACCAGCAGGTTCGAGCCAACGCCCATCACATACACCGGAATCTCCTCCGGCGTTTCGCTCAAAAACTGCGCGAGGTCGTCTTCATCGGCGGGCGAGAACAACACATCCGCCGGTCCGCCGACACGGAACCAGGTGAGCGCGGAGAGGTCTGCGTTCTCGGTATATTTCCCGCGAACGGCAGGGAGGTTGGATATGGTGATTTTCTTATTCACCAGCTCCTCCGCCGCTCATCCCCGCGAAAGCGGGGATCCATGACATTGGGCGCCGCTCTTGCTTTCTGGATCCCCGCTTTCGCGGGGATGAGCGGAAATGAAGGCTTGCAATACACTCTTACTTACTTTCCAAGCTTTTCAAGCTCACCCGCCAGCGCATTCGCATATTTCGTAATGTCTCCGGCGCCGAGGCAGATGACATAGTCGCCCTCTTCCGCCACATCGGCGATAACACCCGGCAGCTCATCAAATGATTTCAAAGCGCGCGCGCCCTGATGGCCATGACTTTCAAGTCCGGCGACAAGACTGTCGCGATTGAAGCCTTCGAGCGGCGCCTCGCCCGCAGCGTAAACATCGGCGATCAGCGCCACATCCGCCTCGTTCATGGAGGCGCAGAACTCGTCGAACAAATCCTTGAGCCGCGAATAGCGATGCGGCTGCACAACGGCGATGACCTTGCCCTTGGCGATGTTGCGCGCGGCGCGCAGGACAGCCGCGATCTCCGCCGGGTGATGGCCGTAATCGTCGATGATATGAACGCCTTTCCATTCGCCCGCCGGCGAGAAGCGGCGTTTGACGCCCGCGAATTTGGAAAGCCCCGCCTTGATCTGTTCGCCCGTAGCGCCGAGGCGTTTGGCGACAATCGCCGCAGGGAGCGAGTTCAACACATTATGCGTGCCCGGCATGGGCAGACGGACATTTTGAATACGGTCAATTTCCTGGCCACGCTCCCGGAAAATTATGTCGTAATGGCTGGCGCCGTCTTCATGACGGATATTGGCGGCGCGCACATCCGCCTGCGGATTGACGCCATAAGTAATAAGGCGACGATCGGTGACGCGGCCCACAAGCGCCTGCACTTCCGGATGATCGAGGCAAACGACGCCGAAGCCGTAAAACGGCGTGTTCTCAATGAAGCGGTCGAACGCGGCGCGCAGTTTTTCGAACCCGCCCCAGTGATCCAAATGCTCCGGATCGATATTGGTGACGATGGCGACCGTCGTCGGCAGGCGGATGAAGGTGCCGTCGCTCTCATCGGCTTCGACCACCATCCAGTCGCCCTCGCCGATGCGCGCATTGGCGCCATAGGCGTTGATGACGCCGCCATTAATGACGGTGGGATCAAGGTTCGCTTCATCAAGGAGCGCTGCGACCATGGTCGTCGTCGTCGTCTTGCCATGAGTGCCTGCGACAGACACCGTCCATTTCAACCGCATCAGTTCGGCGAGCATGTCCGCGCGTTTGACGACCGGAATGTGGCGCGCACGCGCGGCGGCGACTTCAGGGTTGTCGCGCTTAATCGCCGTCGAGATAATCACCGCATCGGCGCCTTCGACATTCTCCGGCTTGTGGCCGATGACGACGGGAATGCCCTTCTCGCGCAGGCGCTGAACATTGGCGCCGTCGGCGACGTCCGATCCGCGCACGTCATAGCCGAGCGTCCTCATCACATCGGCGATGCCGCTCATGCCGATGCCGCCGATCCCGACAAAATGCACAACGCCCGCGCCGAAAGGCAGGCGCACTTTGATCTCAGGCGGATCAACTTTCGAATATTGGTCTTTACCCGTCATAATACTCTTTACTCACGCCGCCGCTTTTTGCGCAGCGATGTTCTCTACCAAGTCGGCAAGCCGCGCAGCGGCGCCGGATTTGACCGCGCCTTTTGCATTGGCGGCCATGGATTTCAGCCGCTCCGGATTGGCGAGCAACGCTTCCAGCGGCGCGGCGAGTTCATATTGATTAAACGCATTTTCCGGCAAAATCACGGCGGCGATTTTATCCTTTAACGCCCGGGCGTTGCCGGTCTGATGGTCGTCCATGGCGATGGCGAGCGGCACAAGGATCGACGGCCGGCCGATGGCGGCAAGCTCCGTCACGGTGGAGGCGCCGGCGCGGGAAATAACGAGATGCGCCGCCGCCATCCGCTGCGGCAGGTCCGTGAAAAACGGCGCCACGTCGGCGCGGACGCCCGCGCTGGCATAGCCAGCCTTTACGGCCTCCATCTCTCCTTCGCGCGCCTGATGGGTGACGACTAGGCGGCGCCGCAAATCCGAACTTAAATTCGCGATCGCTTTCACTGGCGCTTCAGAAAAAATACTCGCGCCCTGACTGCCGCCGAAAATGAGGAGATTGATGTCGCCTTCAAGCGGCGGGTAAGGCGTGTTCGCGACAGCGTTCACCGCATCGCGCACAGGATTGCCGACCTCAATCGTTTCAATCCCTGCCGGCAATTTTTCCAGATTGGGAAAGGCATGCGCGGTGAAGGCCGCCCCCTTCACCAGCATTCTGTTGGCGCGGCCAAGAACGCCATTCTGTTCGTGAACGCCGTAAGGGATTTTCATCATCGCCGCCGCCTTCATGGCTGGCAACGATGGATAGCCGCCGAAGCCGACGGCGGCCGCGGGCTGTCTTTTTTTGAATTCGCGCAGCGATGTGAAAAGCCCGGACGCAATCGAGACAGCGGCAGCCGCTTTCGCCACCGGCCCGCCAATGGAAGGCGTCGCCGCGGAAATCTCAAACCGCTCATCCGCCGGAAAATTCTGCGCATAGCGCGCCCCGCGCGCATCGGTCACGAGCAGCACACGATGGCCGCGGCGCTTCAGCTCCTGCGCGAGCGCTTCGGCGGGAAACAGATGCCCGCCCGTACCGCCAGCAGCGAGCGCGATGGGGCCAGCAACACTCACGGCATGATATCCTTGCGGCGAAAAACGCCCTGATGGGTGCGGGTCAGCGCAAAGATAAGCCCAACCGTGACTCCCGTCGCCAGCAACGACGAGCCGCCATAGGAAATGAACGGCAGGGTCATGCCCTTGGCGGGAAGCGCACGCAGGGAAACGCCGATATTGATGATCGCCTGAAAACCGATGATCGCAGCCAAGCCCGTCGCCGCACATTGGGCGAAGACGCTTTTCAGGCCCGCCGCCACGGCCATGATGCGCGCGGTGAAAATGGCAAACAGCATGATGATAAGAAGCGCGAGCAGGAACCCGAACTCCTCCCCCGCCACAGCGAAGATAAAATCCGTGTGCGCGTCGGGGAGCATGGTCTTCACCGGCGGCGCCTCACCCCGGCCGATGAAGCCGCCATTGGCGATCGTCTCAATCGCGCGATCGACCTGATAGGTTTCCGTTGTCTCCGGTTTGAAGAACCCGTCGACCCGCGCCGCAACGTGGTCCGACAAATAATAACCGGCGGTGAGCGCGCCCATGCCGACTGCGCCGAGCAAGCCTATCCAAAGCCAGCTCCACCCCGCGACGAAAAACATCACCGCCCAGACCGCCGTGATCAACGCCCATTGTCCGAAATCCGGTTGCATGAGCAACAGCAGCGCAAAGAGTCCGTACAGGCCGATGGCGATAGCGCCGCCGGGAAATTTCGGATCGCGCGCGCCTTCGGCCAGCATCCAGGCGGCGGCGACGACAAAGCCGGGCTTGGCGAATTCCGAGGGTTGCAGCGACATGCCCGCAAAATAGAGCCAGCGCTTCGCACCGTTCACTTCAGCGCCAAAAAGAAGAAGAAAGACCATCAGCGCAATAGCGCTTAAAAAAACAAACACGCCGAGGCGGCGCGCCTGCAAGGGCGTTAAAAAGGCAATCATGGTGATGATCAGCAAG
>JAUIEG010000354.1 GCA_030428745.1 Alphaproteobacteria bacterium | reverse complement strand
GCGAGCTTTGGGGGCGGTGGCGCGACGCGGTGGAAGCGCTCGATGAGAAAAAGCGCGAGCGCGACGCCAATCTGCGCGAGGCGGATTATCTGCGCCATGTTGTCGACCGGCTCGGCAAGCTTGACCCGCAAGCCGACGAAGAAGCGGCGCTTGCGGGGCGCCGCACCGAACTGATGGCCTCTGATAAGATCGCCGAAGACCTGAACGCCGCCATGACCGCGATCGGTGAAGGCGCTTTCGACGCCAAGCTTGCGACCGCTCTGCGCCGGATTGAACGCGCTGCGGCGCAGGTTGAAGGCGAAGACAACCCGCTCCATCAGGCGGCGACGCGCCTCGATGCCGCGCTGAATGAGGCGGCGGAGGCGCGCAGCGCGCTTGAAACCGCGATTGACCGCTTCGGCGCCGATCCCGATGAGCTTGACCGTGTTGAGGAGCGTCTGTTCGCGCTTCGCGCTGAAGCCCGCAAACATGGCGTGACGCCCGATGCGCTCGCGGGATTTCTTCAAAAGGCGCGGCAATCGCTGGAAGAGCTGGAACTGGGCGAGGCTGCGTTTGAAGCGCTGGAAGCGGACGTGAAAAAAACCAGCGACGCCTATGACAAGGCGGCGCGGGCGCTTTCGAAAGACCGGAACGCGGCGGCGAAAAAACTCGACAGCGCTGTCGCCAAGGAGCTCGCGCCCCTAAAGCTCGGAAAAGCGGCTTTTTCCACCCGGATCCGGACGGATGAAAACCATCCTGCATCGGAAGGGTATGACGCCGTTGAGTTTATGGTGGCGACCAACCCCGGCGCTCCCGCGGGGCCGCTTAAAACCATTGCATCGGGCGGCGAGCTTTCGCGTTTCGTCCTCGCCATGAAAGCCGCGCTTGCTGCAAAGGAAAATCGCACCGTCATCATCTTTGATGAAGTCGACGCCGGTGTTGGCGGCGCTGTCGCCGATGCGGTTGGCGAACGTCTCGCGCGTCTTGCCGCGGACGCGCAGGTGCTGGTGGTGACGCACTCGCCACAGGTTGCCGCTCGGGCCGGCGCTCATTGGCGGATTGAAAAGACCCAGACAAAATCCTCGACCCTGACGAAGGTCACCCCGCTGGAGCCTGAGGACCGCATCGAAGAAATCGCGCGCATGCTTTCCGGCGCCGAGGTGACTGACGAAGCCCGCGCCGCTGCAAGGCGCTTGCTCGGCGCCCCGGTTGCGGCCAAAAAGACGTCACCCAAGAAAGCTGCACCTAAAAAAGCGGCGTCCAGAAAAACGCCGGCGCGCAAACGCGCGTAACGCCGAAACTGACAGATCATGGCCGCGAAAAAAAAAGCAGAAGACTTTTCTTCAATTCCCGTAAACAAACTTTCGCCTGAAGAGGCGGCGGCGGAGCTTGAGCGCCTTGCGGAAGTCATCACCCGCGCCGACCAGGCATATTACGAGCATGACAAGCCGGCGATCACGGATGCGCAATATGACGCGCTGCGCCGGCGTAACCTCCTCATTGAAAAGCGTTTTCCGAAACTGAAGCGCAAAGACTCTCCTTCTGACAAGGTCGGCGCGGCGCCGTCGACGAAGTTTGAAAAATCCAAACACGCCGTTCCCATGCTGTCTCTCGACAACGCCTTCAATGATGAAGACGTTTTTGACTTTGAAAAGCGCGTGCGGCGGTTTCTGGGACTGGGTGAAGATGAAAAACTTGCATTTACGGCTGAGCCGAAAATTGACGGTTTATCACTTAATCTTCGCTATGAAGGCGGCGCTCTAAAGGTAGCGGCGACGCGCGGCGACGGGGAGACCGGTGAAAATGTCACCGGCAATGTGCTCACCATCGGCGACATCCCCACAGCGCTCAAAGCTGCGCCTGACATTTTTGAAGTGCGCGGCGAAGTTTATATGAGCCTTGAGGAATTCGAGGCGCTGAACGAGCGTCTTGAGCGCGACGCCGGTGAAGAGGCGAAGACGCATGAGCCGTTCGCTAATCCGCGAAACGCCGCCGCCGGCTCGCTCCGCCAGCTCGATGCGGCGATCACGGCGGCTCGCCCGCTCCATTTCTTCGCCTATGCCTGGGGGGAGGTGAGCAAGCCGCTCGCTGAGACGCAATGGGATGCGATCCAGCGTTTCAAAAAGCTTGGGTTCAAAATCAATCGGCTCGCGAAGCGCTGTGAAAGCGTTGACGAGATGTTGGCCCATTACCGCCAAATTGAGGCTGAGCGCGCGACGCTTGGCTACGATATTGACGGCGTCGTCTACAAGGTTGACCGGCTCGATTACCAGCAACGCCTTGGCTATGTAAGCCGTGCGCCGCGCTGGGCGATCGCTCACAAATTCCCGGCGGAAAAAGCGACGACCGTTCTCGAAAAGATCGACATTCAGGTGGGCCGCACGGGCAAACTGACGCCGGTGGCGCGGCTGACGCCGGTCACCGTCGGCGGCGTTGTTGTGTCGAACGCAACCCTGCACAACGCCGACTATATTGAGGAAAAAGATATCCGCGAAGGCGACACGGTGACTATCCAGCGCGCCGGAGACGTCATTCCGCAAGTCGTGGAAGTCCTGAAGGAAAAGCGGCCCAAAAGCGCGAAGAAATATGTCTTTCCCGATCATTGTCCTGTCTGCGGCAGTCACGCCGTCAATGAAGTCAATCCTAATACCGGCAAGGCGGATGTGGACCGGCGCTGCACCGGCGGTCTTGTCTGCGGCGCCCAGGCCGTCGAGCGGTTGAAGCATTTCGTCTCGCGGCTCGCCTTTGACATTGAAGGTTTGGGCGAGAAACAGATAGCCGCCTTCCACGAGGAAGGGATCATCAAGGAGCCAGCGGACATTTTCACGCTGCGCGCGCGTCAGGAGGCGGATGAGATCGATCTTTATCGTTATGATCTCGACGACAAGGGTGAGCGGAAAAAGGACAAGAACGGAAAAGAGAAGCCGCCCACGAATCAAAAATCCGTTCAGAATTTGTTCGATGGCATTGATGAGCGCCGTTCCATATCGACGGCTCGCTTCATCAACGCCCTTGGCATTCGTCATGTTGGTGAGACCAATGCCCGGCTTTTCGCGAATCACTATGGCGATTTCAATGCCTTTTATTCCGCGGCGTTGAAAGCCCGCGACGAAGAGAGCGAAGCCTATCAGGATATGCTGTCCATTGACGGCGTCGGCGCGCTTGTGGCGCGCGGCGTCATCGATTTTTTCGACGAAGAGCACAATCGTGATGCTGTCGATCACTTGTTGAAAGAAGTGACGCCGGAAAAAGCGGAAACTGTGAATGCGTCCAGCGCTGTCGCCGGCAAGACAATGGTTTTTACCGGCACGCTTGAGACCATGACCCGTGAGGAAGCCAAGGCGCGGGCGCAGGCCCTCGGCGCCAAGGTCTCCGGTTCCATTTCGGCGAAGACGGATTATCTTGTTGCAGGGTTGAAGGCGGGTTCGAAGCTGAAAAAGGCCGAAGAGCTGGGCGTTGCAGTGCTGACCGAAGCGGAATGGGCGAAACTGGCGAAGGGATAGCGCGGCCCGCTCTTAAAATTCCCTGAAACGCGTTTATATATAGGAACAGGCGGGAGGGATTTTTATGAGTTTTGGTTTTATTGTCCTTGGGCTGATCGTCATTTTGGCTGTCGCGCTCGCGGTTCTTTACAATCTGCTCGTGCAAAAGCGGCAGATGGCCAAGAATGGCTGGTCCGATATCGACGTGCAGTTAAAGCGCCGGGCCGACCTTATCCCGCAATTGGTCGCGACCGTGCAGGGTTACGCCGCGCATGAACGGCAATTGTTTGAAGATGTGATCGCAAAGCGCAATGCGGCCCTGGCTGCGGGCGATGACCCGGCGGTGCGGGGTAAGGCGGAAAGCGCGTTGTCTCAGCCCGTGCGCCAGATGATTGCGGTTGCAGAAGACTATCCCGACCTCAAGGCGAGCGGTAATTTTCTGGCGCTGCAAAAAGAGCTGTCGGATACGGAAGACAAGA
>JAUIEG010000353.1 GCA_030428745.1 Alphaproteobacteria bacterium | reverse complement strand
GCGCCGGATATTTCGCGCCGCCCGCGCAAGAGATGTTGCTGCTGCACACATGGTCGCTGGCGGTTGAAGATCAGTTCTATCTGATCTGGCCGCTGCTTCTCGCCGCGCTGATGAAACTGCGCAAAAAGGCGGCGCTGTTCTGGATGGTCGTCGCGATCGGTTTCATCTCCTTCGTTCATGCCGTCAGCGCGATTCCCGACAATGCCGACTACGCCTTTTACATGCTGGCGCCGCGCGCATGGGAGCTAATGCTCGGCGCCGCGCTCGCCCTCGCCGCGCCCATCGCAATCGAAAACAAATATGCAAACAATGCGCTCGCGCTGGTCAGCGCTGCGGCCATCATCGCCAGCGCCTTCGCGTTGCAAAGCGGGCCTTATTTTCCCGGTCTCGCGGCGCTTCCCGCCTGTCTCGGTTCTGCGGGATTGATTATCGCGGGGCTCAGCCGGCGCTCCCTCATCATCGATGCGCTCGCCTCAAAACCCGCCGTGTTTGTGGGGCTTATTTCCTATTCCCTTTATCTGTGGCACTGGCCGCTGCTCGCCCTGGCGCGTTACCAGGCCGAGCGCAACCTGACCGTTATCGAGACCCTTGGCGTGCTGGGGCTAAGCGTCGTGCTTGCGACCTTGTCCTGGCGGTTTGTGGAAGAACCGATCCGCCGGCCCAGGAGCACGCATAAAGCCACAAAAACGCAAACGCTTGGATTCGCGGCGGCGGGCATGATCGTCTTCGCCCTTTGCGGACTTGCCTTACGCGAAGCCGACGGGCTGCCGCGGCGGTTCCCGGGCGAGGTCGGAAAAATGTTTGCGGATATGAGCCAGGGCAATCCATGGCGAGAGCGCTGCGACGGCGTCGAAAATGCGCTCACCCATGACGGCGAGTGCAATTTCGGCCGGCGCAAAAGTGAAAACGACTCCTATGACATCGCGCTGTTCGGCGATTCCAATGCGGATCACTTCACACCGCTCATCGCCGACTGGGCGGCTGAAAACAATCTCGCCGGACGGCAAGTCACGCAAAGTCAGTGCGGACCGGTCTATGATGTGGAGCGCTTGCTTCTCCCCGCCCTCACCCGGAAAAAGTGCGCCGACTATCATGAAACGGTCCGTCGTTTCATCGCCCAAAACCCCGGCCTGAAACTCGTGATCCTGTCTGCGAACTGGTCAAGCTATCTCAGCGAGATGTCGAGCCCGGTCTCATCCGGTCCTGTTGTGTTCGCCGACGCGCTTGAAATGACCGTGCGCGAACTTCGCGCGCAAGAGATTGAGGTGCTGCTGTTGGGGCGGATTCCACATTATGCCGAGCTTCCGGCGCGCTGCGTTGCGCGGGCTGTGGCCACAGGCGGAAGGATCGAAGAGTGCGGCACACCCCGAAGCGGCGTGGACCGCGAGCTTTCATTGACGGAGCCACCTATGCGGGCGCTTGCCGCAGCCGAGAGTGGCGTCTATTTTGTTGATATATCTGACATTTTTTGCGGGGACACCGTCTGCCTGCCGGTCGTGAACGGGTTTTTCGCCTATCGCGATCCAGGCCATCTCAGCGCCGCCGGCGCCCGAGCGCTGAAAACCGAAATCGATTTCCCGCCGATCCGGTGAAAAAAGCCGCCGAGTGTGGGGTAAAGGCCGCAGTTTTCCTGAGATTTTCCGGGCGTAGTCCCTATTTGTTAACCATGGTGTCAAGATGGGACGGTAGGTTGCATCACCTGTTTCGCACAAATGCGCGGTGTTTATCGCAGACGCCGCTCATCTGGCCGAAAGAGCCTTGCAGTCAGGGCGCGGCGCCGACATGTACGCATAAAGAAAAAGGACAAAGAGGGGCCTGATGTTTTCTGGTAAAACAATCTTTCGCAGCAGCGCCGCGGCAACCGCAATTTTGATGGCTGCATCCTGTGCGAGCGTGGATCAGGAGCTGTTGCAAGCGCAGTTGCCGGAAACCCCGGGCGCATGGACAGCCGATGAAGCTGTCGTCGCCGCTCCAACGGGCGACTGGGTCGCCGCGTTTCATGACACAGCGTTGCGCGGCCTGATCGACGAGGCCCTTGAACGCAACAACAATTATCTCGCCACCGCCGCCAATCTCGAACAAGCCCGTGCAGGGGCCCGCATCACGCGCTCCAATATGCTGCCGACCATTGGCGCGAACTTCAGCGCGCAGCGCAGCGCGATCGTCACCGATCCGACGACCGCGGCGCAAGCGGGCGGAACCGCCAGCAGCGGCTCAAGCCGCCTTTACATCAACAACTTTTCGCTCGGCGGGTCGCTGAGCTGGGAAGCCGACGTCTGGGGACGCCTTACCGATGAAACACGCGCGGCTTACAAAAACGCCGCTGCAGCCCACGCAGATCTGGAAGCCGCGCGCCTGTCGCTTGCGGCGCGCGTTTCTCAAGCCTGGTTCGCCTTGATCGAAGCGCGCCAGCAGCGTGAACTCGCCGAACGCGACACGCAGGCGCGCGAACGCAATTTGCGCGTAACCGAACGGCGCTATGATCGCGGCGTCTCGTCCAGCCTGGATGTGCGGCTGTCGCGTTCTGCGCTCGGATCGAGCCAGGCGAACCTCGCATTGCGCCAGCGCCTTGAACTCGAAGCCTCACGCGCGCTCGAAGTCCTGCTCGGCCGTTATCCTGCCGCAGAGCTTGAAGCAGCCGCGACCTTGCCTTCCCTTCCAGAGCTGGCCGGCGCGGGCGCCCCGGGCGACATCCTATCACGCCGTCCCGATCTCATGGCCGCCGAAGCGCGGATGGACGCGGCGGGTCTGCAGGCGCGCGCCGCCCGCAAACAATTGTTGCCGCAATTCACAATTTCATCCCGCGCCGGCACTTCAGGGCCTGACCTGGCGGACCTTACAGACCCCAGACGTCTCGCAGGCAACATGCTCGGCGGCATCTTCCAGCCGCTGTTTCAGGGCGGACGATTGCTCGCAAACTCCAAGCGCGCTCGCGCCGTAGCGGAAGCAAGTCTTTACAATTATGTGCAGACGGTGCTGACCGCTTATCAGGAAGCGGAAAACGCCATCGCCGCAGAAACGCTTCTCGCCGCGCGCGAAGAAGCGCTCCTTCTCGCTTATGAAGAAGCGGCCGCCGCCGAAGAACTGACAGAACGCCGTTATTCCAGCGGCGCCGCCACTATTTTTAACCTTCTGGATGCGCAAACCCGGAGAATTTCGTCCGAGAGCGCCTATATCCAGGCCCAGCAGCAGCGCGTTTCGAACCGCGTCCAGCTTTATCTCGCCATCGGGGGCGATTTCCTCACAGAGGAAAGACTGGCCGCGCTGCAGGCTGACACCGGAGAGTAAGTAGCCGTCATGTTTCGGAAAATTTTCACTATCCTCGGCACAATCGGCATCCTGGCCGGCGTCGGCGTCATCATCGTCGTCATGGCTGCGACGCGCCCTAAACTACAACAGGAAACACCGGTGATCACGCCGCCTTCGGTTTTTTACACGATTGCGGATTCGCGGTCGGTGACGCTCGACGTTTCCGCGCAAGGCGAAGTTCGTCCGCGTACGGATATTAATCTGACAGCGCAGGTTTCCGGACAGATCGTCTCGACCTCGGATGAATTCGTCAATGGCGGCGCTTTTGAAAAAGGCGATACGCTGATCAAGATCGAAGACGCGCCTTATCGCGCCGCCGAAGCCGCCGCGCGCGCCCGTCTCGCACAGGAAGAAGCCGAGGCTGCGCTGGCGCGCCGGGACTATGAAGAACTTGGCTTTGAAGAAGATCCCACCGCCCTGACCTTGCGCATCCCCCAACTGGAACAATCACGCGCAGAATACAGAGCCAGAAAACTAGATTTGGACCGCACGACGATCCGCGCGCCATTCAAAGGCCGCGTGCGCGAGCGCATTGCCGGCGTTGGCCAATATGTAGCGCCGGGCGCGCAGCTCGGCCGCATCTTCTCAACCGATGTGGCGGAAATCAAATTGCCGCTCACCGATAATGATCTCG
>JAUIEG010000352.1 GCA_030428745.1 Alphaproteobacteria bacterium | reverse complement strand
ATCGTCGTCGTCGCCGAACGCCGCGGCATGAGCGCGGAAGCGCTTGCCGCGCTGAAGCGCGAAATCGCCAGCGTCGTCCAGAACGCCGTCGGCGCGCCGGCCGAAATCGTGCTCGCTCGTCCGCACTCAATGGTCATGACGTCGTCAGGCAAACTTTCGCGGGCGAAAGTGAAGCAGAAATATCAAAGCGGCGCCTTTACGGAAGATGCAGGCGAGGACGAAGCGCCGCGCACGCTCGCCGAAGCGCGCGTCTAGTTTGGCTGCGTTTTCGACGGGAGAGCGGTATCCACGTTCCCCGACGACGCTCTAGCCGCCGGAAGTCAGGATGAAAGCTGCGCTTACAGGAGGCACCGGCTTTGTCGGCGCCGCACTCATAGACTTGCTTTTGCAAGAGGGCTGGGATGTCGCGGCGCTGGCGCGCGACCCGGCGCGGCTGGCGCAGGCCGATAAACTGCGCATCGTCAAAGGACCGCTTGAAGACGAGACGGCGCTGGCCGCGCTCGCCAAAGATGCGGATGTTTTCTTTCATCTCGCCGGGCTCACCCATGCGAAGGACCGCGAAGATTATGAGCGGGTCAATGTCGCCGGCGCCGCAGCAGCCGCTCGCGCCGCCGAGGCCGCAGGGGCAAGGCTCGTCCACGCCTCGTCCATGTCAGCGCGCCGGCCCGACGTTTCTCCGTACGCGAAGAGCAAGGCCGATAGCGAACGCGCCGTCGCCGCAGCTGGCGGCGACTGGCGGGCCCTGCGCCTGCCGGCGATTTACGGACCGCGGGACATGGTGACCCTGCCCTTTTTCAAGCTCGTCAAATCCGGCCTCGCCCTGGCGCCCAGAACCGCGCCGGCCGCCCGCGCCTCGATCCTCTATGTGGAGGACGCCGCCGCCGCGCTTTTCGCGGCTATCGGGGCGCCTCAAGGCGCCGTTTACGAAGTCGGCGATGAGCGCCCTGAGGGCTGGGCCTGGAGCGAAATCGGCGCGACCCTGGGCGAGGTCCTCGGCAAGCGGCCGCGCGCCATTGCGGTTCCACGGCCGCTCATCGCGGTCTATCATGGCGCCGTTCGGACGGTGGAGGGCGCTTTGGGGAGCGCGCCCAGCGTCCGGGAAGGCCAGATCAACGAGTTTTTCCACCCCGACTGGGTCGCGCGAGAAAACCTCCTCAGCACAGCCTGTGATTGGGGGCCGAAGACGCCGCTGAAAGAAGGATTTGCAAAAACCGCCTGTTGGTATCAAGAACACGGTTTGCTTTAATCGGACGCGGCGCGACAACGTTCGCCGCCGCCAGGGAGATGCGCTCATGTCCGGCATTCAGGAAGACGACGACCTCGTATTCCACAAAATCACCTCGCTCCTCGAGCCCCTCAATGAAAAGGGCGTGAAGCTGACGCGCGAGACCGACATCATCGCGGATCTCGAGATCGATTCCGTTTCCCTCCTCGATGTCGTCATGGATATCGAGGACAATTACGACATCTCCATTCCGGTCAACACGATCTCCGAGATCAAGACCATCGGCGAGCTTGTGGACGCCATTCACAAGATCAAGAAAGAGCAATCCTGACGATGGGCCTGTTTGACAAATTCGAAAAAAATGCGGCGCTCCTAAGTCAGCTATCCGCCGCGGGGAAGAACCCGTTCACTGTGGTGATGGAAGAGGTTCTCGGGCCGACGCGGGCCAAGATCAAAGGCCGCGAAACCGTGCTTGCCGGCACTCACAATTATCTCGGGCAGACATTCGAACCAAAAGCAATTGCGGCGGCCAAGGAAGCCCTTGACCATGACGGCACCGGCACTACCGGATCGCGCGTCGCCAACGGCACATTCTCGGGACACACAAAACTTGAGCGGGAAATTGCAGACTTTCTCGGGATGAAAAACTGCGTTGTTTTCTCAACCGGATACGCGGCCAATCTTGGCGCAATCGCCGGATTTGTGGACCGAAACGAAGATGTCGTCCTTATCGACGCGGACTGCCACGCCTGCATCTATGACGGTTGTCAGCTCTCCGGCGCCGAGACCGTCCGTTTTCGTCATAACGATCCGGAAAGCCTCGACAAACGCCTCTCTCGGCTTGATCCAAAATATAACGGCAAGCTGGTCTGCATCGAAGGCATGTATTCGATGTATGGCGACATTGCGCCAGTAAAGGAATTCGTCGAGGTCGCCCATAAACACGGCGCTCACCTCCTCGTCGACGAGGCGCATTCTTTCGGTGTTTACGGGGAAACCGGCAAGGGAGTTTCCGAAGCCGAAGGCGTGATGGATGAAATCGACTTTTACACCGGCACGTTTTCGAAAGCGCTGGCGTCAATTGGCGGGTTCATGGCGTCCAATCATCCGGAAGCGGAATATATACGGTTCGCTTCCAATCCTTACCGGTTCACCGCCTCACCCTCTCCGTCAACGATCGCTTCAGCAGGGGCGGCGCTTGCCAATATCAGCGAGAACCCGGCGATCCGCGCGAAACTCTGGGAAAATGCACGGCGTCTTCACGGCGCTTTCGTGCAATTCGGTCTGCGCCTTGCCGCGAAGCCGGCGCCCGTTATTTCAGTGCTCTTGCCAACCCGGGAAGACGCTTTCGAGGCATGGAGCTTCCTTCTCGAACAAGGCGTTTACGTAAATATGGCGATCCCGCCTGGCACCCCGGGCAAGGAATCGCTCTTGCGTTTGGCGGTATCGTCCGCCCATACGAATGATGACATCGACCGGCTTGTCGCCGCCTATGGCGCGCTTGCCGAAGCCTTCCCTTCTGCGCGCGTTGATGGAAATGCCTGACCCATCGGGCATGTCCCCCGCCGCAGCGCCAGAAGGCCCGTGAGGGCGCATACATAACCCTGTCGCAAATTCTTGCTAACGGGGGTGGCTAACCGGCAAGGGTCACAAATGCGTCAGGCGCCAAACCGCCGCATTTCAGCCCTAGGGTCGGCGTTGAAGGCGACTATATGGCTGGCAGGCTGTAAATGTTTGATGAGGTGGCCAAAGTGAAACATATCGGGATCATTGTGAGCATATTGCTGGCGGGCGCAGCCTCACCTTCTTTCGCCAAAAAAGTGGAACTGAGCGATGCGGATTTCGCTTTTGACCATGTCAGCTGCACCGGCGCGGAGAACGAAATCCGCGTCATCGTCTCAGGCCTCAAAAAGAGCGTTGGTCTTGTCACCGTCGATCTCTTTCCCAATCGCGAAGAAAACTTTCTGCGCGGACGCGGCCGCATCGACCAGGTGAAATTCGCCGCCAAAGCGCCTATGACGAAACTCTGTCTTCATGCGCCGGAAAGCGGGCTGTTCGCGCTCTCGGCCTATCACGATGAAAACGCCAATGGCGATTTCGATAAAACCGGTATCGGCCTTCCCGCCGAGCCGTGGGGCATTTCAAACAATCCCAAGGTCCTGTTCGCGCCGCCGCCGGTGGAAAAGGCGCTGTTCGACGTGACCGCTGAGGACGGCGCTCATGTCAACATCAACCTAAATTGATCGCGCTGTCTTGAGCTGCATTTTATTACCGGGTCATCCGCTCTAGACTGCGCGACAAGACATCAGTTCAGGAACCTCGCATGCTCGACAAGACCGCCGCGCCGGAGATTCGCGCCGTTGAAACGCCGGCTGATCTCAAAACATTCATCCGCGTGGCGAATGACATCTATGCGGACGATCCGAATTATGTGGCGCCGCTGGAATATGAACTTCTGGCGCGGCTCGACGCCGATAAAAATCCGTCCATCAAGGGACGGCCGCTGAAGCGCTGGGTCGCGTACAAAAACGGCGCGCCGGTGGGCCGCATTCAGGCGCTGGTCAACAAGGCGCATCTTGACCGTCATCAGGATGGGGCCGGTCATTTCGGTTTTTTTGAATGCATCGACGACCAAGCCGTCGCCCATGAGCTTTTCACGACAGCGAGCGCATGGCTGAAAAGGCAGGGCATGGAGAAAATTCTCGGCCCCTTCAACAA